>CAWVUN010000402.1:0-2433 GCA_963932495.1 uncultured bacterium | reverse complement strand
AGAAATAAGTAGCTAAAACTGGCGAGTGAATTTATAACCAATTGAAATGAAAGGATAATTATTTCAATCCTTAATTATCAGCAATTCCCTTTTCTCTGTCAACAATTTCTTCGTTGATCTTCACCTTTTCCAGAAGAAGGTCTAGAGCTTTTTCTCGGACCATTTTAACCTGTAACCTGGCTAAAGTTCCATTTTGGCTCCATTCTTTTTTCATTTTGTCAATATTTTCGCCTCCTACCATAGCCATTAGATTATTGACTTCTTGATCTAATTGTTCCGCTTCTATTTTGACTTTAAAGTCTTCAGCCAATTTTCCGACAATTAACTCTTCTTGTAGAATTCTGATAGATTTTGTTCTATATTTTTCATCATCTTCAGGAGAAATCGGGCTTCCTTCTTGAACAGTTTCTGCCCCAGATGAAGAGTTTTCTTTATTAATCATAAACCTAATCTGTTCCATTATTAAGGACTCAGGAAGATTAATTGGGTTTAATTCAACTAATTTTTCCCCAAGCTCCTTTTTAGTAGCCCTACTTGCAGTTTTACGCGCTTCGCTTTCTAACCTACTAAGAATTTGATTCTTCATCTCCTCCAGAGTTTCAAATTTACTTTCTGGATCCGCATTTTTTGCAAAGTCATCATCTAAATCAGGGAGCTCTTTTTCCTGAATCCCCTTGAGTGAAATTTCAAATTCTGTATCTTTTCCTGCTAAGTCTTTGCTTTGATAGCTTTCTGGAAACTTGATAGGAATAGTCTTGGTTTCTCCTGCATTCATTCCTATTAGCTGTTCCTCAAACCCAGGAACAAATTGGTTTGCTCCTATCTCTAAAACATGACCTTGAGCTTCTCCACCCGGAAATGGTTTTCCATCCAACATCCCTTTAAAGTCAATTTTGGCAAAATCTCCGTTTTGAATACCACGTCCCGTCACAGGTATACTTTTTGCGTTCCTGGAGCGAAATGCCTCAACAACCGAATCCACATCTTTATCGGTAACTCGGGGAACCTTCATATCAACTTCAATTCCCGAACAGTCGCTTACCTCAAACTCAGGAAAAACGTCTACTTCTGCGGAAACCTCTATATCTGATCCCTCTTCGGCTTCAACATTAACGAGCTTAGGGGCTCCAGCCGCCTTAATTCCCTTTTCATCCAAAGCTGCAAAAAGCTTTTCAGAAATTAATTGAGTAAGAACTTCTCTTTTAGCTTCTGGTCCAACAGTTTTTTCCAACATGGATTTAGGAATTTTTCCTTTCCGAAACCCTGGAATTTTTGCATCACGGCTAACGCGATCAATGTAGGCGTTCACTTTTCCCTTGTATATATCATGGGGAATCGTAATTTTAATTTTTTTGCTACAGGAATCAATGTCTTGAACTTCTATATCCATATTCACACATTTAAACTTTTAAGGTTCATGCGAAGGGGGGGATTCGAACCCCCACGGTTGCCCACTGGATCCTAAATCCAGCGCGTCTGCCAGTTCCGCCACCCTCGCTTTCGGCAGTTAATTTAGATTTTTCTTGAAAGCTTCTGTAAAATCAACGACTAAATAAGTGCTGGCACGGAATACCTATCTCTACTTTAAAATCATATAAATTTAAGAGATTTACAGCGATTAATCTTATCATATTCGAGTTTAGTTAGATAAAGCATTTTCGCAAGTTTTATACTACAGAAATCTTAATCAATAAACGGAATTTACCTAACTTAAGTTGTCCTAAACTTTTAAACAAAAATTATTAAGAAAACCTTGAGAAAGTTTACTTTCGAGATGTTTCGTACTCGCCACACCTCATATCAACCGTTAATGAATAATTTTTATTTCGCTGAAAGTTTTTACGAAGCTGTTTATACAACTGATTAACCTGCTTAAAATAATTTGTGTCCATTTGGCGAGTTTGGCCATTATTGGCGACTTCATTCCAGACTTCATCAACTAAACCAATTCTTTTTACAGGCTCAAGGGAAAGCACTATAGGTAAAAAGCTTTTAACCTGAGCTTTAAACTCAGACCAAGTTTTTACTCCAAAGACATTCTTTTTTAGAAATGAGAAGAAACCAAACCATTCTTCCTGCCCAATTGGAAGCTCGCAAAACTGAACATTTTTAAATCTAAACTGGGAAACATCTGTATTTAAAAAAGATGTCCTGCCCAAAAAAACATTTTCAAATCTGACTTTTTTCGGGTTTTCTGTTTTAACTGAACTAAAGATCGTCAAATTTTCCTTACTAAAAAAAGTATCTACAAAGTCCACACTTCCATCACCAATGAAAGAAGCGTTACTGAAATCAGACCCACAGTTTCCGGTAAACTGAGCATCAGAAAAGTCAGCTCCATTTAAAAAACTAGTTCCGCGAAAAACAGCTTGACCCGAGAAAATCACTCCTGAAAAATTGGCTATATTCTTTATTTCTTTGCCTGAAAAATCC
>CAWVUN010000401.1:0-2453 GCA_963932495.1 uncultured bacterium | reverse complement strand
CGCATTTTTTGAGAACGCTTTAAAAAACTGCATAAAACTATCAAAACGTAAAAAATCGAATTACTAGAGGCGTTCTTAAAATAATCTTTGGAGGTTTTTGTCATCGACGAACCGCTTCAAAATAAGGTTGGAAAAACTGAATTGCCAACTTCGGAGTTCTGGCTAACCCTTTTTGAATTAGTTTTGAAAAACCCATTCAAAGCGTTCTGCAAGACGTTAAGTTCTGGGACTGTTTTCCACCTTGTTCATAATTTTGAAAAAACTAATGAGCTTTTTAACGATGCGTTAAAAAACCAAAAATTAGTCGAGCCTGGCGAAGCTTATGCTTTTTTAATTTTAAATGCCTACGGCCAAGGTTTTCAAACCGCATTATCAAGAATATCCACACAAGTATTAGATAAAAACAGCCTATCCGGATTTGATTGGAAAAATTTCGACAATGAGTTAGACGCTCTTTCGAAAACTCTAGAAAAATTTATTTTTTCACAAATATTTGAATCAAACCCGAGGGCCTACCCTCCGATTCCAGATATTGGAAAATTTCTGCTTCCCAATATTCAAAAAATAGGTCTGGATATCAATAGCGCAAAGTCGTTTGTTTTTAGTTGCGAAAACTTATTTTTATCCAATCTGTTCAATATTGTAATAACAAACTCAAGTAGATACCGGTCATTTTTAATTTTTTGTCGATCCAACATCAAGTCTGCCCAAAATATAGAAAAAGACCTAGCTTCTTATTTAAAGTCGTTAGTTTCTTATAAAGTTTTTATAAATAACTTTGAAAACGAAGTTTACATTAAACCGCTAGCCGAATTCTGGCCAAATCCAGGAACTGGCATGACCAAGGATAGTTGGGCGGCTCCGTGTTTCTTAGAAGACGCTCAAACTTGTATGGACGAATGGCTCCAAACAGAAAACTCCACGCCTTTCTTCTTGATTATAGGAGGACCTGGTTCGGGAAAAACCGTGTTGATTAAAAAATGGGCCGCAGCTTTATCCTCTCCAAATAATCCTTTTGGAAATTATTTCCCAATCATTGTTCCCGCATCGTCAATCCTTTCTAGCAAAGGACCAGTTACTGGGGTAATAGAAAGTTTGCAATCCCAAGGATTTTTCAATAACGAGCATCCTCGACTATTGCCACCAAATCGCAAAACGGTTTTGATCCTAGAATATGTAGAAGACATATGGCTCAATTCTGAACCGGCAGACACTTTAAATTTATTTATAAGAAAAGTTAATCAACTCATTGAAGATGATACAAAAGGAAATTTAAGAATTACCATCACGTCTCATAGTATACCTGCCGAACAATGCGCTGAAGCTCTTGGCAACAAAGCGTTATCTCTTTCTTTATTGCCGTTCAAATTTGACGTCCGTAGAACTAGGGTCAACGCGACAAAATCAAAGGTTATTGACAATAGAGTTAAGTGGCAAATAGCTTTACAGAAAAATTTAGGAATCGATGCAGAAAACATTTTAAGCAAAATCCAATCGCCTCTTTTCGAAGATATTTCCAGCAATCCCTGGATGAACCATACACTTGTCGATATTCTATTGAATGAAAGCATGCATAACGCGGATGTTAACGATATTTACGAAAGAATAATTTCGCGTTTGTATAACCTAACAAGCAAATTTTTAAAACAATCTTGGCCTTTAAGAGAAAAAGAATATTTTCGAATTCTTGAAGAAATTGCCGTCGCTTGTGGAATTAATGGCGGCACAGCAACTTTGGAAAATATTAGAGATCGTATCGCTAGTGTTGGCCGACTAAAAACTTTAGAGTCATTAAATAAGATTTTTTCTTGTGAAGACCCTCTCCTGGGTTTGATGACAACCTGTTTTTTCGAGCAAGAATACAATGAATCTGGCGAACGTGTTTTTAAAATCCCTTATCCTAATTTGCAAAAATATCTAACAGCAAGATGTTTATCTGACACCGCATGGCAAATGGGCGTTCAAACAACACGTCATGAAAACTCAGAAGGAGTGGAAGGTTGGGATCTCAAAAAAGCTCTCATTCGATGGATAAAGTTAACAGGTCCCATCCCTTTAGATATTCAAATTTCTCGGTTATTGCAAGGAGAAAAAAAACGGTTTCGCCATGACCCAGTGGCTATGAAAACACTTCAAACTCGATTTGGATTTTTTTTATCAGAGGCTCTACGAAATGCGCTACCTATTAGGGATACCTTGGACGAATTAAAGATTAAAAGCGAACCTGAAACTTTAGATCATTTCTTTTCCAATACGACAACGGTGCTATTAGCTTTCGCCTCTCACCTTGGAGAAGTCAACCAAGTTCCTACAAAAATAGATTGGAAGGATCCTCAAGGTTTTATCTCTCTTTTAAAACGAATTGCTTTGGACAAAAAACTGTCTGATAACCTTCTATTTCGATTTTTAAATCATTTAGATTTTTCTAGGCAAAAGTTAACCGAAGATAATCA
>CAWVUN010000400.1:0-2465 GCA_963932495.1 uncultured bacterium | reverse complement strand
ATTTTTTGATGAGTTTTAATATTTGACTTTGCTTACATTTTTGCCGATTTTTTCAACTTCAGAGTCTGTTAGCCCATAATGTCTTTTGAGATTTGATAAACTAACCTGGCTTAGTTTTTTGAAGCGGTTTACTTTATACATTGATGATAGATTTAGTGTTTGATAAATATAATATATTGAATTTTCCTTTTTATTTAAACTGGAATAAATAAGACCGAGTTTATAATAAGTTTCTATTTTTTGTTTTTCTTCGGGAAAAAACTTCAAAGATTTTTTCCAGTTTTCTGCCGCTTTTTCTCGTTTGCCTAATTTCAAATAAGTAATCCCTAAATATACTAAGGATGGTTGATGGTTAGGGCTTAGTTCTAGTACTTTTTCATATTCTTCTGCCGCTTCTGAAAATAATTTAAATTCGAGTAATTGATTAGCCAATGCAAAGTGATAAGGAGCTAGTTTGATTTTGGGAGCGGGTTCAGTTGGCGGAGGCTGCGATGCTTGAGAACTCTCTATGCAAAGCGAAAATAATAAGATAATAAGTGGGAGTTTTCTGCACTTAGAAATAAATGATTTTGGGCTAATCCATGATGGAGTCATCTCTAATTGTTTCGAATTAATTTTATCTGATAGTTTGATCTTGATAGTAAGTTTTGACTTAGAAGTTTCAAATTTTATTTAAGTGAGTTTATCTCTGGAGTCTTTAGCTAAAAAACTAATCCTTTTCAAACATACGTTCCCAATTTTTATTTTCTAACCATGCGTTTTGCTCTTTTTTGGAAAGCAAGCAATTCTCTAACACTAAATAGTCCATTTCCGTTTGCATGAAGCAGTGGTAGGCTTCTTCTGGTGTGCAAACAATTGGTTCTCCTCTAATGTTAAAGGATGTGTTTACTAGGACGCTACAGTCTGTTAGCTCTTGAAATGATTTTATGAGTTTATAAAACTTGGGATTACTTTCTTTGTTAACGGTTTGAACCCTTGCTGAGTAATCAACATGTGTAATACTAGGAAGAGTTGAGCGAATTAATTTCAACTTTTCTATACCAACCCGTTGTTGATCTTCGGAGGATAGTGTTTTTTTTATTTTTTCGCTGATTTGCGCAACAAGCAACATATAGGGGCTTTTTTGATCTAATTGGAAGTAGTCCGAAACGTGTTCTTCTAAAACTGCTGGGGCAAAAGGCCGAAAAGTTTCTCTTCTTTTTATTTTTTGGTTTAGCGTTGCCTGCATCTCTGAGTTTCTGGGATCTCCAATGATAGATCTAGAGCCAAGAGCTCTCGGACCAAATTCCATTCGTCCTTGAAACCAACCGACAACATTTCCTTCATCAATAATTTTTGCGACTTTATTAAACAGTTCCTCATCTGGAAGTTTTGAGTAGTTTGCGTTGAATCGCTTTAAAATGGTTTCAATCTGTTCGTTAGAAAACTCAGGTCCCAACAAGCTTCCTTGCATGATATCACTAGGCGCAACTGTTCTTTCTTGATTTAAATATTCGTGCCAAAGTGTCAAAGCCGCTCCCAGTGCTCCACCAGAGTCCCCTGCAGCGGGTTGAATCCAGATATTTTTAAAGTCGCCCTCTCGTAATAGACGTCCGTTTGCAACGCAATTTAAAGCGACTCCACCCGCTAAACAAAGGTTCTCCATATTGGTTTCTTTATGGACGGAGTGGGCTATTTTTAAAATAATTTCTTCTACTACTTTTTGGATGGAAGCGGCTACATCCATTTTATGTTGTGTAATAGGTTGGTCTGGAAGAGCAGGGGGACCTCCAAATAATTCTTCAAATTTTTTAGAAATCATAGTGAACCCAGTCGAGAAATTGAAATAGCTTAGGTCCAGTCTAAATGTTCCGTCTTCTTTTAAATCAATTAAATTGTCGTAAATTAAATCTACGTATTTTGGCTCTCCATATGGTGCGAGGCCCATCAATTTATATTCTCCTGAATTTACCTTGAATCCAACATAGTAGGTAAAAGCGGAATAAAGTAGGCCTAACGAATGGGGAAAATGAATTTCCCAAAGAGGGGTTAAACAATTTCCTTCGCCTTTCCAAACGGATGAGGTTGCCCATTCTCCAACGCCATCAAGGCATAGTATTGCGGCAGATTCGAATGGACTTGCAAAAAAAGCGGATGCTGCATGCGATTGATGGTGACGGGAAAAACGTAAGGGTGGAAGTTGTTCTTCTGAACATCCCGCAACATCGGTTAGCTGTTTTCTTATAATCGTTTTTAAATAAAGCTTTTCTTTTAACCAAGTTGGAATAGATTTGAAAAATGACTTGAAGCCTTTTGGTGCAAAAGAAAAATATGTGTAAATTAAACGATCAAATTTTTCTAAGGGTTTTTCATAAAAGACAACAAAATCAACATCTGTTAATTTGAGATTACCCTCTTTCAGGCAATATTCAATAGATTTTACAGGGAACTTTGAATCGTGTTTTTTTCTTGTAAATCGTTCTTCC
>CAWVUN010000399.1:0-2480 GCA_963932495.1 uncultured bacterium | reverse complement strand
CGAAATTCAGACATAACTAAAGGGCTATCCTCTTCCGACCTTTTCGCCTTCTACGCGCTAAAACATTGCGTCCCCCCACAGTAGCGTTACGTGCACGAAACCCGTGGGTTCTTTTTCTTTTTAAATTTTTTGGTTGATATGTCCTCTTCATTACTCATGCCTCATTTAATCATAACCATTGAAAAAGCTTGTAAAACAAGTACTTTTTATTTCAGAAAATAATCCTAGATTATTTCATTCAGTTTTTTTAATGTCAAGTAAGATTTTTTCCCTTACTTCTATTAAAGTCGAATAACCTATCATAGGTTACGTTTACATCACCTAGAATGATTGATATCATATAGTAAATAATACAAAGCGGCTTTATGAGTAATATATATTATGATCAAATCAGGAAGTAGACATTCGAGTAAGCTATTACTTTTAATAGCTTTTCCATTTCTTTTGCCACAGCTAAATGCTTTGCCCTCGACTCCTTAACCATTCCCGTAGAACCTCTTCTAAAAGCAACGGAAGAACAAAACATAGAAATACCTCAAAATCCTAACAACTCAAATGCTTAAGTTAAAGACAACGAAAACATTGAATTCATACCTGAGCCAACGGGAAATAGATCTGATTTTATAGTAAAAAGTTTAGCTCAATCTGGTTATATCCTAAAAAGTTATCACCCTCGTACCGTTTTGGGAAATGGAGAAATCATATACGTAAAAAAAGGTGGTTTAGAGAATTTTAAAGTTGGGCAAAAACTTACCGTTTTTTCCGCTAAAAAAAAAGTTTTCCAACCTAAACCCGTTAACGAATAAATCTTTGAACTGGAATACGAGCGTTTTGATAGAACGACAGATTCGTATTTTATGGCTGTAGGCGATCTTCAAGTAAATTTAACTAAACTGATCAAAGACTTTCTAAAATTGGATGAAAAACCTATCGGGGTCATAGTGAAAAATCTAGGAACTATTGAAATCCTAGAAAAAGGCGAATTTTCAGATAAGGCAATAATTAGAGAAATACTTATTCCTATTAAGTCTGGCGATATGCTTATCCCATACAAACCTAAAAACCCCCAATCAACCAGGGAAAAAGATATCGATTTAGAAAAGTTTGAGGCGGTAATAATTGCATTCAGGAAAATAGGGATGCTTGCCAGCCTAAATGTCATATTTTTCATAGATAAAGGCCAAAAACATGTCTTAATTCCAGGGGACCGGTTAGAATTTTTTGTAAGTCCTCAAAATAAAGAAAGTGGCATGTTTAATTTTTGGAAAACGCGGTACCAAGTTATACCTAGCCAAATCATTGGTAAAATCCAAATTATTTCTACAAATGAAACAACTTTGACAGCTATTATTTTATTTAATTACCTTGAAATTTGATTAGGCCAGAGAGTCCGTTTTACTATTTCAAACCTACCAAAAACACCAAAAGAAAAACCAGAGTTATTAAACCCATAACTTTATAATTTAATTCTAAACGTCCGAAAGGTGAAAAGCTGAGCGATCAAAATCTTTTAAAAATAATGAAGGGGTTTTCCTTTTTTTGATATTTTTTCAAAAGAAGATAAAGAAGCCATCGCTGCATGCTCCAGTAATATTATAAAATTTCAAAAGGAGCCTATATCACTCGACAGGGAGAAGACGACCATTCGTTATTCATCATACTCACGGGAAGCACTATCGTAACGCAAAATCAGGGCCCTGAATCAGTTATCAATAAGTTACGTTCTGAAGCGGTAGTTGGCGAGATGTCTTTTTTGGGCCAAAAGCCTAGAATCTAACGTTATCTCCCAAGAAAACCTTGCCTGCTTAAAAACGGATGGTGATCTGTTGCGGGACCTCGAACCTGGTATCGCTAGCAAGTTTAAATATCGCTTTATCCAATTTTTGATTCGAAGAGTAGAAAAAAGACGAATTTATTTTAAAATTAAAATAAGAACTCGAAGTAATTTATGAGGCCGAAAAACGAAAAGCCTTGATGGAAAAGGCGAAAACCCAACCAAACCAGCAAGAAGAGTTTGACGAAAGTCAATCTGAGATTAGAGATCTTCTTGGGGAAATAAACGACATATTAAAGGACTAATAAGTCGAAACCGAGGTAATCGATTATGAAAAATATTTTAAAGGGAAGAGTGTCTGCTTGTGTTTTTTGTGTTATTTATTCCGCAATAACCTTGGGGATTACTTTATTCAGCCATTAAGATTTTATTGGCCCCATCGACTCTTTTTTAGAATGAGTTATAAAGCTCCAAATACTTATCCATAACACCCTCCCACCCAAAATGAGAAACAGCTGTTTGCCTCATACGCTCTCCCATTTGTTGTCGCGTGCCTTCCGAAATAAGCTCCCGTGCCCTAGAAGCAATTTCTTTTGATTCGTTTGAAACTATATAACCCGTTTCGCCATCCTTTACAATCTCCCTTGCCACACCAACGTCAGTTGAGATTATTGGCAACCCTGCTGCCGCAGCCTCCAAAATTGGC
>CAWVUN010000398.1:0-2480 GCA_963932495.1 uncultured bacterium | reverse complement strand
CCTAAAATTTGAGGATTTCCACCTAAAGAAGCACCTTTATATATTTCACAATTTTTACCAATTACCGATTTTTCTTCAATTTCCACATGAGAACCAATCTTAGTACCTTCCCCAACTTCGACGCCAGCCCCAATAACAGAATAAGGACCAATGGAAACGTCTTTTCCAATTTGGGCTTCTGGATCGATAATAGCGGTGTGGTGAATAAGCATTCGGAGAGATCCGAGTTAGAATCGGATGATCAAGTATCTATTTTTAAAAAGCCTTTGCCGCTAATGAAAAACAGATTTTTCCTGCTAGACTTGTTGCGGTTATTTTCCTAACATCGCTTGCAATACACATTGCGCGGCTAAAGCATCTTTTACAAATGCTTTCCCTTCAAACCGAAACAAATCGCCACGTTGTTTAATTTTAACCAATTCCATTCTCAACGTGTCTCCTGGTGTAACAGGCTTTCGGAACTTAGCTTCATCAATTCCTGTAAAAAATACGGATGGATGTCCTTCCTTTTTGACTATCTTAAGAGCCAATATACAAGCAACCTGAGCCATTGCTTCAATTATCAAAACGCCTGGCATAATGGGAAATTCTGGGAAATGTCCCTGAAAAAATGGCTCATTCAAAGTAACATTTTTAATTCCAACTATTTTACTTTCATTATCACATTCAATGACCCTATCTACTAACAACATCGGGTAACGATGTGGAATTATTTTTTTAATTTCATTAATATCAATCACTTAACGACCTATCAAAGCTATTAAAAATTGAAGAGGAGAATCGTCAATAATCAAAATAATAAAAAATTCTTATTTATAAATTCTGTCATAGGTTTTAACAGCTATATTGCTTATATCAAGGGCCGAGTCTGAATATAGTAGAGTTTTTTCATCCATAATTACTGAAAACTTTTTTTCAGAACCAATTTTTCTAACAACTTTTATCATTTTGGTAAATATTTTTTCAGTGATTTCTTTTTCTTTACGCCCAAACTCTTCTTTTTTGTCTTGAACGTATCTTTCAAAATCAACTTGTTCTTTTCTAAAACGTTCTTCTTTTGATTTTTTCAAAGTTGGATCTAAAACAAAACCTTGCTTTGTAATTTCTTCATACATTGACTTAATTTTTTTCTGCTTAGTCGAAATAAGATTTTGTTCTTTTTGATAACTCTTATTAAAAACCGACAATTGCTTTTTCCATTCTTTAGTACTTGAAACCGCTTTTTGTAAATTAATGAAACCGACTCGCGTGCCAGCCCCAAAAGCGGAAGAAGTTAAACAAAACAAACTTAAAAGTACTACAGCAATTTTAAAATAAATATTCTTCAAGAAAAAACTTTTCCTCATTGTCTTCCTTCCTAAAGCAAAAAATGTAATTTTTAGAATCCGCTTCCAGCGGTAAAGTGAAATTCACCCACTTTATTTTGATCTAATTCATTTCTATCGAGTTTATATCCATATGCAAAACCGATAGGTCCAAATGGACTGATAAATCGAATTCCCGCGCCAATGCTGGATCTCATATCGGCAAGATTAATATCTTCGCGGGTGGTAGTAATATCATTTCCATCTCCAAAAACATTACCACGATCATAAAATGTAAAAGCTCTAAAGGATTTTGTGATTGGATATTGCAATTCAAGATTTACCAACAAAGACTGTTTACCACCAACAGGATCGCCTGTGCCATTTTTAGGTCCGATATCACGAATAGTGTACCCTCTCAAACTGTTGGGACCGCCCATAAAATAACGTTCAAAGATTGGTAATATATCGTCGCCATAACCATCCGCATAATTAATCTCTCCGTGAATAGCACCTACTAACTTACCAATGATTGGACGATAATAAGTTACTTCATAATTAGTCCTATAAAACTTTAAACCCCCAATACCACCTAGCTCAAGCTTTAGAACATGCCTCCATCCTTTGGTGGGATTGAGAAAGTTATCTCGAGTATCTCTAATATAGGTAGGCCCTATCCTACTAGTAGTTCTCTCGCCATTAAAAAGAAACCGCGTCTCTTGCTCTGGTTCAACTTCTGAAACGCTAACATTTTCATATCTATAGTTAAAGCCAACCCAATCATATTCCCCAACAGCCTTCCCTAACCTAATGCCACCACCTCTATTACGGGACTCAAAACTGAAGAAATTCGACTTCCTATTAAAAAGGTCGGCACCAGCACTAACATCAGAATCAAGCAAACGGGGATCTGTAAACGAAAGATTAAAGTTACTTCGACGCGAAGATAACTCAGTGGAAAAAATCAATTTTTGTCCACGTCCAAAAATATTATCTTGAGAAACAGAAGATGAAAAGATTAAATTTTCAACCGAACTAAAACCCGCCCCAATTGTAAAAGAACCTGTTGGTTTTTCTGTTACTGTCGTTTCGACATCTAACTTATCAGGCTCTTTGCCTGGTTTAGTATCGATTTTTACGTCTTCAAAAAAACCTAAGTTATTAATCCGTTGTTTG
>CAWVUN010000397.1:0-2492 GCA_963932495.1 uncultured bacterium | reverse complement strand
ATAAGAGCCTACTGGCATTAATTTTTTACCTAGATTAGCATCTTTTCTTTTAAAACCATTTCCCCATACAAATAAGTGATCGTAGTCTCCACGCGCGGCTCGTTCCCATTCAAATTCGGTTGGCAACCGTTTGTCTTGTGATAAACAATAGGCGTCGGCTTCGTACCAAGAAATTCCGCGCATGGGTTCGTTGGGTTTTCCTGTTTTATAAGCAGCCTTAGCTTTAAATTTTAAAAATTGCCCATATGTAACTTCAAACTTATCGATGTAAAACTCGTTTAGTTTGTATTTTTGTAATGGCTGTGCGTTTAGATGGACGGTACGGTCTACTACAACGGCAGGTAAATCCCCTGACGGATCAAATCCGAGGGTGAATTCCCCTGCCGGTATGTAGGCCATATTGGGCAGATCGACGTTTTCTGCACAAGAAATAAAAAAGGTCATTAACCAGCAAGCGAGCAAGACTCGTTTCAAGGTGTTTGAACCTGAACTGTAGTGACAGTTTCTGTTTCCGCTTTAACTACAGGTCTTTTAGGCAGTTGCGGTTTTGGAAACAAACGATCGCCATTCGGCTGAAAAACATATTCAATGGTAAGGCAGGCGGCTTCGTTGCGATTGCACATTGAAGTGGCGCAGTCGCTTTCCTTTTTTAGGCAATAATAATTGAGGATTTTCATCTTGAAATATTTGCCTTCGGAGTTTCTAACCGCATATACATATTTTTGAGATTCGATATTATGAGTCCGTGTCCGATAGTTATACCAATTAGATATAGATTTATTTAGAATTTTGCCCCATTTTCTTTTGTCTTGAATGTATCCCGCTTCTGGAGCTTCGGTGATCGTATTGAAATCGACTTGCCCGAGATTGACGACCCCTACGTTTCCGGAGGAGTTTGTATCGCCACTATTGGTAATGATTTTAGTCCGTTGAAAACCTAGGTCCCATTTAAGGGTTTTAAGTTTTTCTTTATCTGTATCTGGATCGGTTATTGTATGAGATTTACCGGATGCAAAATCTAACAAAGTCCAAGAGTCTTTAGAGGTTGCATTTACTTTTATTACGGGATTGTTTGTGACGACTATTTTTCTTTTCTTAGGTGGAAGCGCCACATTTTCAAAGTCCGATATATTTTCTGCCATATATCCGATGGTATTTTGAAACATGAATGTTCCAATTATCAGAATAATGAATACGATTACTGTGTTTTTCATCAAACATCCTTAGAATAAATATAAAACTTTAATATATTTTCATTTTACGTCTAGCAAATAAGTACTCATAGCCTATCTATTACTAAGCTATAACCAACCAAAACGATCAAAAAATGGGACGATTTTGGGGGAGATTTTCTATGCCTCTATTATATCGGGTTTAAGGGGGGAAGGGAATGGGACTAAATTTTCTTTTTAGTTTTATGGTTTCACTGTCGCCATCGCTAGAAAGAGGATTTTGAGTTTTTAGTTTTAAAGCCTGGTTTTTTCTTTTTCCCGACTGACGTTTTATAAATATCGGTATCCTTAAGATCCGCTTCGCTAAAATCTGCTCCCTTTGTATTGGCATTTTTGAATTTTGCGCCTTTTAACTTGGCTCTAGCAAATATAGCCATGCTAAGGTCTGCCCCAGAAAAATCAATGCCGCGAATATCGGCGTCAGTGAAGTCGGATCCATTGAAATTACCGTCTTTAAATGAGGCTTTAAAAATAGGAGGGAAGCGTTTGGTCGTAAAACAATACCCGCTTATCTTTGCTCCCGTAAAGTTGGCTCCTACCAAATTCGCACCCTGAAGGTTGGTTCCGCAAAGATTAGCTTTTTGAAGGTCTGCACCGCTCATGTTGGCACCTTTTAAAATAGCACCTTTCAAATTAATTTTTTCAAAGCTGCAAATTATTAGCTTAGCTTGTTTAAAATCGACAAAAGAGAAATCTTGACCAGAGAAATCCATTCCCGTAAAGCTATTTTTATCCTTGGGACTATCTAACATTTTTAGAAATTTTTTTTTTGAGATCCTTGCCATTAGCGAAAATCCATTTTATTTATGTGTTAGATATTGAAGATGCAGAATATTGTGATTGCTCGTGATATTCATTAAAAAAATTATTAACTCTAAAAAATCTAAGGTATAATAAAAAGATTTTTAAAATCAATCAATTATAACTTTTAAAATGTTATTAGAACAGGAATTTCAATTCAAAAAAGCTCAAATTGAGATATTTTTAGACACAGAATTTGAGAAATGGTTTCCTAGCGACGCTAAAATTTCCCTCCGGCAAAGACAAAAGTTCATTCAACATTGCAGGAGTGTTGTAAAACAACGGTTTGGAGGTGACACTTTGTGTGTTTTAAAATTCACAAAGCAGGGATTTGTCTCAACAGTCCTACCTCCAAAGGTCGAGTCTACGAAAAAAGGTCGGGTTTTTCAATCCTTTTCACATTCTCATGTGTATTATACTACTCATTGCCTTGAGCGTTTTAATCTGAGAATGGAAGTC
>CAWVUN010000396.1:0-2499 GCA_963932495.1 uncultured bacterium | reverse complement strand
GTAATTGAAAAATGTGTGAAACATAAAGTTGGTGGGGTGAGAGGCTGGCAACTTAGTTGCTATTTTAAGAGGCGGAAGTAAGTTTTTTCCCGTCGGCTTGGAAAATGGGATTTTTGCTGAGGCCTTTTTCGCATAGGAAATATTGAACGGCGGTTCCTAAAACTCCTAATCCATACTCCACGCTTCGAGAAAAATTGATTGATGAGGCTTCGTCGAAGTATTTGGCGGGACACGAAACTTCTCCTACCTGAAATCCAAAATACATTGTTTGAAGTAACATCTGATTGTCGAACACAAAGTCGTCGGAGTTTTCCAGAAGCGGAACGGTTTCTAAGACTTTTTTACTGAAAGCTCTATAGCCTGTGTGGTACTCCGAAAGCTTTTGTCCTATGATGAGATTTTCCGTCAAAGTCAAAAACCGATTGGAAATGTATTTGTAAACAGGCATACCGCCTGCGATCGCCTGATTCCCTAAAATTCGAGAAGCGATAACGCTATCCACGAGGCCTGAAGAAATCATAGACGCCATCGCTATGATCAGTTTAGGTGTGTATTGATAGTCTGGGTGAAGCATTATGACGATATCGCAGTCCAGGTTCAACGCTTCCTGATAACAAGTTTTCTGATTGGCTCCGTATCCCTTATTCTGGTCGTGAGCGAATGTTTTTATGTTCAGTCTTTTCGAAATTTCGACAGTTTTGTCCTGACTTGCGTCGTCGGTCAGAATAATTTCGTCGACAATATCTTTAGGGATTTCATCATAAGTTTTTTCTAGAGTTTTTTCGGCGTTGTATGCAGGCATGATGACTGCTATTTTCTTTCCATTTAGCATGTGAAATTGAAATAAAAGGAAGGGTTAGCGGGAAATTTAACTTAACAAGTCAGTACAAATATGAAGAATTG
This sequence comes from uncultured bacterium, assembly GCA_963932495.1. Classification (GTDB taxonomy): domain Bacteria; phylum Nitrospinota; class Nitrospinia; order Nitrospinales; family JAJDAT01; genus JAJDAT01. The sequence continues at coordinate 1,596 of CAWVUN010000396.1, read as the reverse complement.
TATTATACCTGCTTGTTATAAATAACGATAAATATTATTATTAGCCGAATATTTAATATAACGGTAGCATATTAGTGGAACATAATGGAAATATACCAAAATACAAGTGTTTTAAACGCTTTGTTTGGCTATCCTCTTTAGTATTTATTTTTGTCAAATAATCTAGTTAGAGAGCCTTAAACCATCTGGTTATGCGATGATCCTAAAAATTTAGGTTTAGCTCTATAAAATCACAAATCACCACCAATTATTTATCTTAAAGAGGGGTTCTCTTAAAAATTAATAAATAAGTTTAATATTTAATATTGGAAAAGTAAGGACATTAGTAATGCAAGAATATTCTATTGCTGTTTTGCCTGGAGATGGTATCGGGCCAGAGGTTATAAAGCAGGCTAATAAAATCTTAAAAATCCTTGAGAGAAAATTAGAGATCAAGCTTAATCTGAACGAGTTCCTTGTTGGCGGGGTAGGTTATGAAGCGACAGGACATCCTTTGCCAGATGAAACAATGAATGGAGCTCGAAAAGCTGACGCTGTTTTGCTTGGAGCGGTTGGCGGCCCAAAATGGGAGAATATTAATTTCTCGTTAAGGCCAGAACGAGCTTTACTTGGATTGCGTTCCAATCTGGGGTTATTTGCTAATTTAAGGCCAGCCAAAATTTTTGATGCTCTCACTGACGCTTCCACATTAAAGAGGAAAGTTGTTGAAAAACTGGATCTCCTCGTGGTTCGCGAGTTGACGGGCGGGATTTATTTTGGAAAGCCTCGAGGAGTTGATATTCTTGAAGATGGCAGTCGCAAGGGTTTCAATACTCTGGTATACACAGAATCAGAGATCAAAAGAATCGCTAAAGTTGCTTTTGAAGTGGCTCAAAAACGGCAAGGACGTGTATGCTCGGTAGATAAAGCTAACGTATTAGAGTGTACCGTTTTGTGGCGCGAGGTGGTGACCGAATTTGCCAAAGATTATCCCGATGTGACTTTAGAGCACATGTACGTCGATAACTGCGCTATGCAATTGGTTCGAAATCCGAAGCAATTTGACGTAATTTTAACGACCAATATGTTCGGCGACATTTTGAGCGACGAAGCTTCTATGTTAACTGGGTCGATTGGGATGTTACCATCTGCAAGTGTAGGAGACGGGGGTGGTATGTTTGAGCCGATTCATGGTAGCGCGCCGGATATTGCTGGAAAAAATTGGGCGAATCCGTTAGCGACGATTTTATCTGTAGGGATGATGTTTAAATATTCGTTTGATTTGGAAAAAGCAAATGGTTGGTTGGAGACTGCTGTCGAGTCAGTATTAAACGAAGGGCATCGAACAAAAGATATCATGTCTGAAGGCGGCAAGGAAGTTGGGACTGAACAGATGGGTGATCTAGTTGCGGCTAAATTGGAGGAGTTATGTTAGCCAGGAAAGAGGGATATCAAGTTGCCGTTGTTGGGGCTACTGGTGCCGTTGGGCAAAGAATGATATCGATTTTAGAAGAAAGAAATTTTTCTATTACGAGGCTAATCCCATTGGCTTCAGCTCGTTCAGTTGGTAAAGAGATCAGGTTTCGGGGTAAATCGATCAAGGTCGAAGAGCTTAAG
>CAWVUN010000395.1:0-2508 GCA_963932495.1 uncultured bacterium | reverse complement strand
CAAATCTCCCAAATCATTGAAAAACTTACAGAAGATACTTTAGACGCTGTTCTTCTTACTACACCTCTGAACATAAATGGGATTATAAATATGTTTTATTTTATGAACCCTTCGTTGCATATATTTCAGAAAATCATTCAATAAATAAGTTAATCAAATAACAGAAAATGACTTAAAACTTGAAGATGTTTGGCTGCTTAGTGAAGGACATTGTTTACGAAGCCAAATATTAAAACTTTGTGCAAACAACGTTAGAGAAGAATCAAAAAGAAAAAACCTGATGTTTCAAAGCGGATATTTTGAAACACTTAAGAAATTTGTCGATCAAAATATGAGATGCACACTTTATTACCCTATCTCGCGACCACCGGCATGACAAACAAAGAAATCAAATCAAAAATTAAATTCTTCAAAAAACCAGTCGCAACAAGTGAAGTCAGCCTGTTAATATTTTTAATATAGCGGGTCTTTCCTTAAAAAAAGTATTATAGAAGCTTTATCAAATGAGGTCATCGCTTTTACCCCTTATAAACTAAACAATTCAGCAGCAAAACATAAAAAATAATTTATATTTCAAAGCTCTAGTTTTTATCCATTCAATAGTGCTATCTTTTCTCTCCTCGATACAGCTTTTTAAACAATTTAAATATCATCAATTCTAAGCCTAAACACACGAGATTTAGGCAAAAAAAAAGCCCGCCTTACGGCGGGCTTTTCTGAAACTAGCTCTTATCGAGTTTTATTTCATTTTACCTTCATCCCACATCTTACGAGTTCTCTTTGTCATCCAAACTAACCATCCTTGGAAACAAATGAAAATAGCAGCTGCAATCGGAGGTAGGTAATAAATAGTATCAGGCACCGGCGGCTCTAAAATGGTGTACAACCAAGTCGAAATCGCTTGATGCTCATTCTTTTCTTTATTATCTCCAGACCATTGCATGAAGGAAACCGGAATAAAAGTTTCCGAGGGAATCTGAACGTCTGTTTCAGTATTATCATTGGTTAAAGCGCGTTTAAAAAGAATTCGAACCTTTCCTTGATGATACTTAGAAGCAATAACTTCTACGGTAGGATCTGTTTCTTTATCTGTAATCGCGTCAAAACCATTACCGATATGTTCAGAAACTTTCAAATCTAAATCATATCCTTTTTCATTTGGCGCATTGGTAGGACTGTAATCCTTAGCTATGAAACTAGCCTTCCAAAGATCGACAGGCTTTTTTGAATCACCGTAAATGAAGTATGGTTTTTCAGCTCCAAACAAATCTTGAAGTTTACCAGGCCATTGGATAGCGACCATATCAGGAAACTCAGGATTCGTGGACAAAAATCTCAAGTGATATTCAACCAAATAATAAACAGCATTATCCTCAGGACTCCATCGTGATGTAACCCAGAGATTGTCTACTTTTGGTTTGAAGTTTCTGTTACCACGAGTGATCTGTCCCGCTAAAGCTACAAAATGACGACGTTGATCCCCAGTATATCCTTCAGGACGAGGTTTAAGCTTTTCGTCATCATACGGAACTGTCCACATAGGATCGTCCATATTTGGAGAGACGGGACCTTCAGTGTACTTAGACTTGATCAAGAAATCATTGATAGGCTTATTAGCTAACTTATCAATTTTCTTCCTTGGACAAAGAGAGTTCACGAAAGCAGCAATATTCCAGCGATCTTCAAGGGTAATCTGCTCCCTAAAGTTAGGCATTGGAGAACCGTTTAAACCGGTTGAAATTGCTCTGACAATATTAAAAGGATTAAAAGGATCTCGGCGTGCGCCTCGAAAATTCCAACACTCTTGCCAATTAGCCGCTACAATTGGAAATCCCCAATCGTCCTTCATGGTTGGGTTACCATCGCCGCGACCTTCGCCACCATGACACTCAGAACATTTGTTCTTTATGAAAACTTCTTTACCTTTATCAATGGCTTCCTGAGGAATACCTAGATGATAAGGAGCCTTAGTTTCCCAAGGGTTGGTTCCGAAGTCCATAACATTAACTTCTTCATCTTCATCGGCAAAATCTCTGTCTTGGACCAAAGTTTTAACGAATTGTACAACCGCTTCAATTTCTTCCGTTTGAAGGAAGTTCCCCCAAGCCGGCATAGCCGAACCTTGAAGACCATTGGTTACGGTTTTTATCAAGTTCTCATCCAAGGGAAGTTCCCCTGAATCAGTCGTTCTAATTTTAAACGTGCCTTGAATAAAGTTTCTAGGACGCGTGAACAATCTATCTGCAGCAGGGCCGTCACCGCCCCCTTCAACACCATGACACCACACGCAACGCTTAAAATAAACTTTTTTGCCTTTTTCCAGTTTATCCTTTTGTACAGGATCTGGCATAGCAGCAAAAGCCGTTGCAGGTAGCAAGAAGACTAATAGCAAAATGGCTAAAAAACCAAACCTTTTTACTTTAAAATTTCTTACCATTATTCTTTCCTCGTTAATAATTATAGTTAAACAATTAAAACAATACTAAATCTTTCGACAAACCTTACATG
>CAWVUN010000394.1:0-2511 GCA_963932495.1 uncultured bacterium | reverse complement strand
GGTTGTATCGATTCAAAACGTTCAAAACTTCTGATTCTGATAAGTCGAAATCATCCGCGTAATCCTGGTAGGTATATAAAGCGCTCCCAAAGTTGCGAAATTGATCGACAACTTCACAAGTTTTGTCTGATTTTTTTTTATCATCTTCTGACATTAATGTTTCCCCAGTTTTAGTTTTATTAGTATTGCTTTGGTTTAAGCGAAGGCGAACTTTTCCCCACAAATATAACGAGAATTGAAAATTTCGTGATGTACTAATTGTGTTATTTAATTTTAAAATTTGAATATATCGCTTTTATGCAGTTATTTTAGCTGTTTCTGAAACGATTTGGCCGAATACTTTCATTTTTAATAAAAAATGAAAGTATGTTATCTTGATTTCAGTTCAAAACTGAAAATAAGTCATGTTCTTTGCGATCCAACTCCCAATGCCAGGAGACCGAATGCAACTTAAAACAATTTTAGTAGGAATAGCGTCAATATTTGTTTTTTCGGTTATGACAGTAAGTTATGGAGAAGCTCAAGATGTAAACTTATCTAACACTCAAATCCCTAAGGAGCCAGGATGGAAGGCTCCGTCATATAGAGGATGGGAGTTAGCCAGTTTACCAGGTTTGATTCCGACGTATTATGATTTAGATTTAGACGGTACGTTAGATTATATGGTGATTAGAAAGATAATGAGAAAAGCAGCTGCCGATAAGATGACACTTAAGGAAGCTGTAGCGTCGGCAAAGTATGACGGGCTTACGGTTTATGTTTCCAGGCCGGTTATTTATTTTACTTCTAAATTCCCTTTATTTTATTGTATTGGTTTAGATTATCGGAAAAATTGCCAAAACATGTGGGTGGACATTGCTGAAGATGGTTTGAATGGAAATGAATCGCGTTATACACTTTCTACGCCCGTTCCAAGCGTGCGATAAATATTTGATTCTCTTAGTTTTTTGGATGTTCGTGGCTATTATTTTTACTAGCCCATCTCCCGTTTTTTGCCAGAAGGTTCCGGACGGGTTTGAGTTTGGAAAGTCCTCTCACGAATTTGAACCTCCAAATGAAATTTCTCCCAAGGCTTTTTCAAAACCTAATCGTATAGGAAGAGGTAGAGCAATCTACCAGCATATGTGCGCTTATTGTCATGGCACCGATGGTAATGGAGGTGGAAAAGCTACAGCATATCTTTATCCTTGGCCCCGCGATTTTAGAAATGGAGTTTTTAAGTATCGATCTACTCCTTCGGGTTCTTTGCCTTTGGATGACGATATATATAGATCTATTGCTAAAGGATTACCTGGTACAGCGATGCCGGCTTGGGAAGAATCTTTGTCAGGAGAAGAAATTTGGTCTGTTGTTGAATATATAAAAACATTTTCTGATAAATTTAAAAACAGTAAGCCGAGTTTGGCTATAACCATTGGCGAATCTCCCACTATCGATACGGAATTATTGAAAAAAGGAGAAAACCTATATAGCGGAGCAAAATGCAATAAGTGCCATGGTTCCGATTTAAAAGGAGATGGGCCATTAGCAGAAGATTTATTCGACATTTGGGAGCATAAAGCTTTTGTATATGACTTGACGAACCCAAATAATTTTAAAAGAAATTTTGATATAAAAAGTATTTATTTAACTCTGAGCTCTGGTATCGATGGAACTCCAATGAAAGCTTATACTGGCTTGTCTGATGATGATAGATGGGCTATTGCGGGTTATATAGAATCTAAAATAAAAAAAGAGACTTTTAAAAAAGCCAATTATGAAAGCAATTTAAGGGTTACACGCGTTGAGGGAGAGATAGGGGCCAACCCGGAAGCTCAGATTTGGAATACTATTCCATCAAAAGTCGTTCATTTATTCCCTTTAAACTCTAGAAAGACTCCTATTTCTCAAATAAAGTTCCAGGGAATTATTAACGATGATGAGATAGCTTTTCGCTTGGAATGGGAAGATAATACTCCTAATAAGTCGTCAAGCCGGCATCAAGATTTTAAAGATGCCGTTGCGGTCCAATTTGCTTTGGGTGATGTAGTTTTGCATAAATATGGGCATAACGAGCCATTTTTTGGAATGGGAAACCGTCAAAAGGTTGTAAATATTTGGCAATGGAGAGCCGATTGGCAGCAAGACATTGAAACTAAGAAAGAATTGGAATATGCTACCGAAGATATGGACATGGATGGTATGATTTTCGGTGGCGAAGTAAACCCAGTTGATTCGATAAATCCTTTTCGTGAGCGGCCGGTGGAGGAGATGAACGCCGAGGGGTTTGGCACTTTAACTCCTCAGCCACTAACGAAACAAAATGTAGAAGGTAAAGGTCTTTGGAAAGATGGGGTATGGCAAGTTACTTTAACTCGTACATTGGACTCTCTAAATAAATGGGATATTAAGTTTGGCAAAAAAACTCCAATACTTGTGGCTTTTGCTATTTGGGATGGTGAGTTTAGAGATATTGACGGTCGTAAATCCGTAGCAATGTGGCAAAAATTATTTTTGCCACTGGAATAACGT
>CAWVUN010000393.1:0-2528 GCA_963932495.1 uncultured bacterium | reverse complement strand
GAATTCACTTGCTGGAAAATCTGCCCCTAAGGCGGACCCCGCATATGTGGAAGAACTATTTGACCAATACGCTTTACGTTTTGACGACCACCTTACCCAACAATTACAATATAAAGTGCCGTCGGTATTGTTTGATATGGTAAAAGAGAATGAGTCCGAAAAATTTCGATTTAGCTCTGTTTTGGATATTGGATGTGGTACCGGTTTGTGCGGTTCATTGTTTCGACCCCATTGCGAAAAACTGTATGGAGTCGATATTTCGTCAAAAATGATTCAGGAAGCGCGGAAGAAAAAAGTATACGACGATTTATCGGATCAAGAAATTTTCGCTTATCTTGGAATCACAGTCATTAATTTTGATTTGATTTTGTCCGCCGATGTGTTTGTATATTTTGGATATTTAGAGCCGGTATTTCAAGGGATAACGAAAGTATCAAAAGAAGATACCTGTTTTGCTTTTTCTACCGAAACGTATTCTGGACGAGAATTTGGTTTAAAACCATCTGGCAGGTTTGGACATTCCAGAGAATATGTAGAAGTGACGGCGAACAAGTTCGGTTGGAATTTAGATAGTGTTCAGTCCGATACAATACGAGTAGAAAACGGCCAACCCGTACCCGGCGACTTGTATCTCTTCCGACTAAAATAGTAAAGATTTTTCTTCCTAGTAGAGGGGGGATTTAAATTCTAGCCCTTGGCGGTGTTGAGTTGAAGTTCTTTAAGAATTTTTTTTTGCTTTTGGATGGGTGCTATTAAAGGACTATTCTATAATTCCAAGTTTTTGGCTTTGGTGAATTTTTTAGCAGTTTCGTCCAATAATTGAATTAACTGTGTTGGCTCTAAGGTTTTTTTCTCGTTCTTGGTTTATTTGATGGTTTCCCATAATTTTGATTTCCAAATATAAAGATAGGAGACTGGGTTCTTGTAGGCTGTTTTTCGGATTTCTTCGTAAGAATCCAGGGGAATTCTGTCCGACCATATATAATACATCTCAAAACTTTCAACGGAGTCTGGATTTATTTTTTTCCAGTAGATTACGGTTTTTTCTTTCCTATAATCTCGTAAAATTTTCAACCAATTTCTAGTTTCGACAATTTTGCACTTAATCAAGTCTTCGAACTTTTTGTCTATCGCAGGGTCATTTTTTTGAAAAGAAGCGGCAAACGTTTTTTCCGCTTTATCGCATTCTTTGTTGCCGAAGTAATGCATGCCCCAGCTCAATAAGGTGGCGATACGTTTTTATCTCCGAATAATTGCTCGAATCTTTTAGCTCTTTTTGCGATTTCTCCCATTTTGATAAGTCACGCAATAGCTTTACCTGAAACTTCAAAGTCCCCTTTTTCATAATAACGAAGTCCCATTCGAAAAATAGTTTCGACATTCGATTTGTCTAGTTTATACGCTCGATATAAATTTTTCCGGCACGCTCGGTATGATATTTTCTTTAAAGAGAAAGGCGAGTAAATGATAAAATTCGGCGAAACGATCTTTATAAGTCTCTAAGTCACCTTCTTTAGCTAAACTTTGTATTCTGTCGTCAACAACGACCAATTGTTCTATAGACACGGTCTAGCCGCTTAAATGGTAACGGATCAATTCATTATGGGTTTGTGTGATAAGGCGTGAGTTTTCGCCTTGAGCTTGTGGCACTTCATGATGGATAGCGGACATAATCAAAATTCTTAGGGATATGAATTAATAAAGCGAATAAAATCCGAAAAAAGGCTTTAATAAAATTTGGTCAATTGGCAAATTATTGAGCAGGTAAGCTTTGTAACTAGCGAAAATCAGGGAATAATTTACCTGTCAAATTAGATCGAAGCCCCTCGTATATATTATCGGTTATTTTGATTAAATCACAGTAGCCCAACTCAAATATTAACATAGCTGTTACATACTTTGGTATAAGATTTAGCGTTGATTTTGATAAATTTTGGTAATTCGAATTATCAAAAATTTGTTTTAAATGAGTTATATATTTATAGGGAGGGAATGAAAAAAACTGAAATATTGGGGCTTGTTATAGGATGTTATTTTCTATGCTTTCATCGTGGGGCAGGAGCACTCGAAAAATGAGTCGAGCATCCCCTCAAAATATTTTTTAAAAAAGACAAAAAGTGCCTAGAAAATGTTTTGCAGTGATCGAACTAATTTTAGTCTTAGCTACCTTTGGAGTAATTATACCGATCAACGCTTTCAGCTTTATACGAGGTATTGGTGACGTTGCGTTCGACATTTTTTGTGTTGTTACATTTAGGGCATTTGATCTTTTTGACTCCAACTTCAGATATTTTCATTTCAACAATAAAATCTTTTTTACATTTTGTACAGGTATGATCGTAACTTGGCATATGTCTTTTCTCCTAAAAAGATACCGGCGCTTTACAAAACGCGGTGAAGCTCCGGTTGAATTGAAAGTTTAAATTTAAATTAAGGTCCTGGAATGTCGTCGCTTTCTACGGGGCCAGACTTCTTTTTATTGAGCAATTTATTTATCGCGTCTATGTAGGCTTCGGCGCTTGCCTCCA
>CAWVUN010000392.1:0-2532 GCA_963932495.1 uncultured bacterium | reverse complement strand
CATGGTGGTGTCTCCTTTGTTTGAATTGCTTTTTTCGTCGAAAACAATTTTACAACAAAGGGTGCTCTGCCTAATAACTCCTCATACACCAGAAACTACCATAACTCGGATAGTTGATCAAACTCGTAAAAATAATTGTTTTACTTAACAGGAGTTTTTAGCTTGCATGGTTGCTATTTAAAATGTTTTACGTTAGAGTCTGAGACCGATATTTAAGCCGATAAAATTGAAAAAGCTCCAATTAGCCAATTAGAATACCTCAAGTAATTTTTTGAGGTTTTTTTTTATGCCAAATTTCTGAAAAGGCCAGACATGATAAAAAATAATGCAGTTGTGGAAATTACTTATTCGTTGAAAAATTCAGAAGGTGAAGAGATTGATAGTGCTGGAGCTGGAAATCCATTGCAATATCTTCATGGCGTTGGGCAAATTGTACCAGGATTAGAAAAAGCTTTAGATGGTTTGCTAATTGGTAGTACAAAAGATGTTGTTGTTCCCCCTGAAGAAGGATATGGAGATTTTGATCCTCAATTAAAAATAAAAACTGAAAATACGATGTTTCCTAAGGATGTTGAAGTTAAAATTGGGATGGAGTTTACTGCGGATTTAGGAGATGGAAAGCATCAAAACTTTACTGTAGAAAAGATTGAGGGGAATGAGGTATTTATTAATGGAAACCACCCGCTAGCAGGAAAAACACTTCATTTCTCGATAGAAGTTGTATCGATTCGCGATGCGACTGACGACGAGTTACAGCATGGGCATGCTCACGGTCCTGGTGGACATCATCACTAGGTTAAGGTTTATTGTTAGAATCTTCTCGTCCAAAATCGTCTTTGAAACGGACAATATCATCCTCGTCGATTTTATCGCCTAATTGGACTTCCATAATGGTGAGAGGTTCTTTACCCGGATTTCCTAGCCGGTGTTTAGAGCCTTGAGGTATGAAAGTTGACTGGTTTTTTTCTAGTATAAAAGTTTTATCTTCTAATTGAACTTCAGCCGTGCCTCGCACAACCAACCATTGTTCCTTGCGATGATTGTGCATTTGTAAGCTTAATTTAGTGCCTGGTAAAACTTCTAATCTTTTTACCAATTGTCCTGGAGTGTTTTCCAAAACTGTATACGATCCCCAAGGTTTGTATACTGTGGAATGATATTTTGCCTGAGGTTTTTCCTTTTCTTTTAGCACTTCAACAACTTTTTTTACTTCTTGAGCCCGATCTTTTGGACATACTAATAATGCGTCAGGGGTGTCCACAATTATTAGGTCTTTAGTTCCAATTGCGGCGATCAATCGTCCGTCTCCTTGAATAATTGAGTTTTTGCAGTTAAAAGCGACGACTCCTTCGGAAAGAATATTACCTGAAGCGTCTTTCTTTTCTAAATCATCCAATGCGTTCCAGGATCCTACATCGTTCCAAGGAATTTGGGCAGAAACCACAGCAACCCTTTTGGATTTTTCCATAATTCCATAATCAATGGATTGTCCATCTAAAGAGTCGTAAATTTTTTTGCCTTTTTCATTTAGAGTTTGATAAGGAAATGGTCCATTTTGAGTCTGTAAATAGGTAAGAGCCGATTCCATTTTGCTTAACGTTTCAGGCATATGGATTTTAAACTCTTCTAATATACGAGATGTTTTCCATAAAAACATTCCGCAATTCCAAAAGTAATCTTTATCTTTCAAGAATACTTTTGCTGTCTCCAGGTCAGGCTTTTCTACAAAACAGTCTACATTAAAAGACCTAGAACAACCGTCAATGGGAGTCGCTTTTTTTATATATCCATAACCCGTTTCAGGACGAGTGGGTTTTACTCCTAAAGTAACTAAATAATCTTTAGATGCTGTGTCTTCTGCTTTTTTTAATACGCTATCAAATTTTTTAGTGTCGGAAATAACATGATCGGCGGGAAAAAAGCCAATAACATCTTTATAATGGTTTTCTTTTAAATATAACGTTGCTAAAGCTAACGCTGGAGCCGTATTCTTAGCGATTGGTTCAGCTAATAAATTTTTTGGTGAGAAATTATAATCTTTCAGTTGTCTACAGGTTTCTAAAGCGTGAAGTTGATGTGTTACAACGTAGATGTTTTCAATAGGAATTGTCGATAGAAGTCTCTCGACCGTATATTGAATCATTGTTTTTGATCCGGCAATACGGATTAATTGTTTGGGAGATGATTCCCGGCTTTTTGGCCAAAATCTGGAGCCGCTTCCGCCTGCTAATATAACGCCGATCATTATGATTTATTGCCTTTGGGTTTTTACTCTAAATGGGAGAATCGTGATTTTAAAAGAAGATGGGAGTAACTAGAGTTTTGTGCGTGTTTTTCTCGAATTATCAAGAGTTGTACTATATCCTGCTCCATTGATATTTTTTCTTTATCCTATCATATTGAACCTTTATTTTGTTTGAAAACTTGCAACGCTATTTCTTGAAAGTATGTTAATAAACCAAATTAAAATTTTTGCTTCTTATTTGAAAGCTTATCGTGGAGAAATGTGGGTAGGAATGATTGCCCTAATTT
>CAWVUN010000391.1:0-2533 GCA_963932495.1 uncultured bacterium | reverse complement strand
TAGGAGGAATTAAAATCGCGATTACTGCCGAGTTGCTCATAAATGTTGTGAAAAGCATCGACAATACAGCGATTGAAACCAGAAAGAATAATGGGGATTGGGTTTGGCTATCAAAAGCCTGTTCCGCCAACCATAGAGCCGCGCCAGTTCTTACCATTGCTTCGCCTAAGCAAATGGCTCCGCCATACATGATGATCACAGCCCAGTTGACATGCTCTTCTACCATATTCCAATTGATTAGATTAAATAGAAATAAAAAAGTGATAGACAAAATAGCGACATTCGCTATCCCCAGTTCTTCGCCATAATAAAACCAACCAAATAGAGTAACAAGCATCACAGCACCAACACCTATTTCTCTGGGAGAAACTCGCCCCATTTCCGCTAATTTCTGGCGTAGAACTATTCGAGCCGGTTCCATGTCTCCATCTCCAGGGGGAAACATGATATTTAACAGGGCCCAACCGCAAATAGCTAAAATTATCACCAATGGAAAAGATAATGTTGAATACTCCAATATTCCAATCGTTCGAGTTCCATCAGTGGCTTGCTCTAAAATTTCTACTGCTAGCGGTACCCTTCCCCCACCTAATACAGTTGCGGCTCCTCCAATTATACATCCCCAGGCCATAGCAAAAATCAACGATTTTGCGAAAGGAGCTCCTTTTTGCGTATCCAAGTTTAAAGACTGAATAATCTGTAACAATATCGGAAAAAGCATGGCTGCAACTGCATGCTCGCTCATAAAACAACTTCCAAACAATCCAAATAAATAGACGCCTCCGACCAACCTTCGGGGAGTTCTTCCCCATGTTTCAAAAACCCACATTGAAAGGCGCCCCGTCAAGCCAGAGCCTGTCATCGCTGCAGAAATTATAAAAACACCTAAAATAAAGAAAATCGCTTTGTTGCCAAAAAAGGAATAAGCTTCCGTTGAGCTCATGACTCCCAATAAAGGGATTCCCGCTATGGCTAATAAGCTGGTGATCGAAAGAGGTATTAAATTAGTCGCCCATAGCGACACACAGAGAAAAAAGAGGCAAAGGGTTTTGTAACCTTCTAGAGTTATTCCTTCCGGTAACGACCGCTCCAAAAGAAAGAAAAAAAAGGCAAAGATGAAGGCTAGTAAGAGTTTTCTCCGCATCCGATCCAGAAGAACAATCCAAATCGATCTACGGTCAACGACTATATTGGGGTTCGATTCCACTTCCATTACAACTTTTTATTAAAAGAAAAACTCAAAGGTAACTATTACCCCTACAAAACAGTTTATTTCTTAAAAACTGTCATCCGTAAGGTATTTTATTTTTTTGGTATTTGGGGGAGTTTGTTGAAATGCGGTAATCATAGGTGGGCTGGGACAAACTTCTAACGTTTTTCCCAGAAAAAACAGAGAATTAATTTTTATCTACCTGCTCAATACTCCAAAGGTCACAGGAACCGCAAACATCTCGATAATTTTCCCGAAAATGATCAAAATTATCGCCTCTCCATATAGTTCCAATGTCTTCTTCAATTGCATTGCCCATTTTTTCAGTAGGCAATAAACAACAGGGAGTAACATCTCCTTCTCGGCTTACGTAGGCATAATTAAAAGTTTTCAAACAATACTTACCAGACTGATTAAGTCGTTTCCGTAAGAGCTTGTAGATCATCCGTGTTACGCCACTTGAAACAGCGTATTGTAACCAATCCATTTGAATCCCAACTTCTCTAGCAACTCGATCCGCTTCATCAAAGATTTTTTCTTCTTCTTCTTGATTAGGTCGTTTCAAATCCGGAGCGTATTTTCTATCCAATCGCCCCACATTAATCACGTCGCAACCAATTCGTGCGCCATATCGAATAACATCAGATAAATCTTTTTCGCAGTCTGCATGTAAAGTAGCTTGTAATCTAACTGAAGGCTTGCTTCCTTTTCTGCCTCGGGCAAGAGCCTCAATATTTTCAAAAACCTTTTTACTTGTATGACCATCCTCAACATCTCCCTCAACACTGTCGATAGAGAACGTTAAGGAGTCAACGCCTGATTTTAAAACCATCTCGGGAGTCACCGGGCTTACGAATAATGCGTTAGAAGTGATTGAAACAATATGGTTGCGCTCTTTGCAGTAATCAATCATGTCAAAAATTCGCGGATGCAAAAATGGCTCTCCCCAACCAGTCAAAGTAATATCTTCTTTGTTTTCTAATTGGTCTACAACGACGACAAACTTGTCCCAATCCATATGCTCCAACTCAATATCTAGATCTTCTCGGGGACACATATGGCAATCTAAATTACAACGATTGGTGACTTCAATTTGGACAAGCTTAGGTTTTGCTGGGAGCTTGTATCTTATACGATCTACAGTTTCTAACAGGAGATTTAACATATGTCGTTGACTAAGGTTTTTAAAAATCTTAAAATTTAGTTACTAATAGCACTAAGGTAATAGTACTCTTTAAATTAATTAATTAATACAATTTAATTCGGTTTCCCCTGTATTAAATGGTACCCTATGTTTACTTATCGGCGTTGAAATTGTTAGGA
>CAWVUN010000390.1:0-2536 GCA_963932495.1 uncultured bacterium | reverse complement strand
AGTTCAGACGTGTGCTCTTCCGATCTAATTAGCTTCAGTGAGTTCATTTTTTTGAAAAATGTTATCAGTTTCTTTGAGTGATAAATCTGAAAAGCTTAAATAACTGAAATAATTATAAAAAACTTTTCGTAAAGTTATTGCGGGACCAGACTCTACAAATTCGCCGTCTTTTTTCACAATAAATGGCAATATAGCGACAGAAAGCGGGTAGGATTTAAAAAGGGGCGATTTGTTTACTTGAACTTTTGCCGTTCCACAGCCACTAATTAATCCGGCGAAGCAGAGAATTCCTAGAAATCTAAAAGGGCAGGAGTTCATTTATTAGAAAAAGTTAAAATGATAAATTGGCATTACACCAATTTATTAAGAAAATTTTTATTTAAGTTAGCATAAATTTGTTTAAATTAATATATATTAAGTAGTTTTATGCTATTTTTGTGTTTCATAGTTAATTGATTGAAAATTATTGATGGTTTTTCTAAAAGGTTTTATTTTTAAAGTAAGTTATTTGTTCATTGACTTTATGATTCTTATTCAGCTCGATAGAGCTTAAACAAATTTTGGTGATTCGATGTCAAATGATGCGGAAAATATTTTTTACTCCCAATGTTAAGTTTTTGAATGCGAAGTACATCCTATTTTTTTTACTTTTTATAGTTTCTTGCTCATCTTCTAAGCCTTCCTCAGAGAATACGTTTCGATTAGCCTTACACTCTGAGCCTCCTACTTTGGATTGGTCATTAGCGACAGATAATGTTTCATTTGATGTATTAACCAATCTTATGGAGGGGTTGACTCAATATAATGAAAAAATGGAGCCGATTCCTGCCATTGCAAAAGAATGGAAGTTTTCTCCTGACGGTAAAACTATAACGTTTTATTTAAGAGACGACGTTCGTTGGACTGATGGAAAGCCCGTTACTGCAATGGATTTTGAGTATTCCTGGAAGAGACTTCTAAATCCAATGACGGCAGCCGAATATGCGTACTTTTTATTCGATATTAAAAATGCCTATGAATACAATTCTGGAAAAATAAATGACCCAAAACTTTTAGGGATTAAAGTAATTTCCCCAACGGAGCTGGAAGTTCGATTGAAACGACCAGTTTATTATTTTCCATCAATAACTACCTTTATGGTTACATTTCCTCAACGGAGGGATTTAATTGAAAAATATGGAGACCATTGGACTGATCCTGAAAACCTTGAGGTAACAGGTCCCTTTTCCTTAGAAGAATGGCGTCATGAATATAAATTAATTTTTAAAGCAAATCCGGGATACTATGGAAAAACTCCTAAAGTTGAACGGATTGTTGCTTATGTTATTGAAGAAGCTACTACAGCGTTAACTTTGTATGAAACTGATGAATTGGATATGGCAATATTGTCTCCAGTTTCTATTCCACATTATCGAAATAACCCGGAATATAGAAAGCTACCTCTTCTAAGGGGATATTATTACGGGTTTACAGTCACCGAACCGCCTTTTGATAATTCATTGGTTCGACGTGCTTTTGCTCATTCCATAGATCGGTCTCAATTACCTGATATCTTACAGGGCGGTGAAATTCCTGTTTCTTCATGGATCCCTGTTGGGTTGTTGGGATACAACTCTGAGATAGGCTCCAAATTTAATCCGAATAAAGCTCGAACATTGTTGGCAAAAGCTGGTTTCCCAGATGGGAGAGGGTTACCTCCTGTTACCTTAGTTTTTAATACAGATCAAACTAATAGGTTGGTGGCTGAGTTCGTTCAAGACCAATGGAAGCGTCATTTAAATGTAAAAGTTTCTTTGGGAGACCAAGAGTGGAAAGTATTTTTGAGCCGCTTAAACACAGATCTTCCGCAAATTTTTAGGTTGGGCTGGGGAGCAGATTTTCCCGATCCAGATAATTTTATGAATTTATTTCTCTCATCCAGTGGGAATAATCACTTAAATTGGAATCATCCTGAATATGATAAATTAGTTGGACATGCGGCATCTGCAAGAGATGTTTTGGAAAGAACTAAATTATACGATCAAGCTCAAAAGATACTCACTGAAAGCGAAGCGGTGATTATCCCACTTTTTGTTACAGCGAAGAACCTTTTGGTTAAATCCCATGTGAAAGGTTTAGAATTAAATGCTCTAGATCAAATTTTTTGGAAGAAGATTCATTTTGCGAGAATAGGATAGATGTCAAAGGCTATTGAGCGTCTAGCGCCCCTAATTAAAATGTGGTAGTAATAAGTTATGGAACTTAAAAAAAATAATACAAGCACTGCTGAAAAACTGGTAAAGAACTCAATCCGTTTGTTTACTGGGGAAACGATTTCTAAATTAATCGCTTTAGCAACACAGATTGTCGCTGCTCGTTATTTAGGAGACAAAGGGTTCGGTACGTTTGCATTTGCGTTTTCTATTACTGGGATCCTAGCGGTGTTAGCAGATACAGGTATCAATACTTTGTTAATTCGTGAGATTTCTCGCGAACCGGATAAGGCGGACAATTATCTTGGGAATGCCTTTTTTCTCAAAGCGGGATTGTCCGTGGT
>CAWVUN010000389.1:0-2538 GCA_963932495.1 uncultured bacterium | reverse complement strand
AAGGGGGGCACGTCAAGATTATCAATTCAGCCTTTTTTGCATTATTTGAAGTCAGATTTTTTATTTGTAGCGTTAAAAAGTTAATTTTTTTTAATTTTATTTTAGTCCGTATTTCATAGAACCGCCAATTAAAAAGAAAGCCCAACTTACACTACTAAAAAGCCAACTTCCCCCAGGCAAAACAAATTTAAAGATAATTTAGTGATTTGATCTCAACTAAATATATTCATGGCATCCGTACTATCATTAAAATGAGTAACTTATAAATCAAATATTTATCCCCCTAGGTTTCTACAATTCCACCATTGCAAATTAGAACTCTAAAATAAAGTCAATCTCATCGAGCTTGGCATACCATTGTAAAACATTCTACTATCCAAAAACTCAAACGATTTCAACAACTTTCGAATTTGGATTGCAAAACTACTTAAAACCTAAGCTATAATTCGCACACAAAAAAATATTCATTTTCTAACGATGCGGAATTAATATAAGAGGTGCTAGTTCTCGGGTAAAAAATAACTTCATTGCTAAAAATGGAGGAGCTGGGATTGAAATCGAAGAGATTATTGGAATCCAGACTAGATCTAGTAATTCGGTTGAGTTCAATCAGGTGACCGAGAACAAAGGGAATAAAATCAAAATTACTGTAGGGTTTTCACGCATAAATAATAATATGATATTAAAGAAATCAGGCTCTGGTATTGTTCTCTTAGAAAGCGGGACGGCAATGTCCAACAATGAAGATAATAACGGCGAAATAGGATTTTTCGGAGGAGGCGGGTACGGAATTGCTATTTCAAATAATAGTTTTTTTAGTGCCAGTTTTAATAATGTTCGTAATAACCTACTATCGGGAATCAAATCAAACCAAGGCGGTTCTTTCACGCGAAACACCATAACAGGAAACAATACATCACAGCTTGGAGACAATACCAATCTTGTCCTTAATGTAGGAATTTCAAAAGATAATATCATTATCCCCAGCGATAGTATTATAAAAACCGGAGCGGCCATTATTATTGATTAACGTAATTTGCCGTTAAATTCACGGACAAACTTTCAATTAATTATTGAATTCCAGAAGATAAAAACGGACAAAGAAAGCTTCTTCGTTAATCGTCAGTCATAATAACTTCGTAATCCCTACCTCAATAAAAGATATTAAAAATGGTCACAATTTGTTTTTTTTTGCTAACTTCTAATACAAGAATAGCGTTCCTTTCAACGGTAAAAATTCTAAGGCTTTTTCGCACTTATGGCCTTTAAGGTGAGTTGCTCTGAGGTCATAGCACTTTTTACATCCCTTACTCCCACTCCCTATATATATAATTAAGTTTATATTATAAAAGCCTCGAAAAGCTTTTCTTATCCTTTTTATTGACATCGCTTTTGGCGCAGAATATCTTAGATATAGGCCTATTTGATATTTGAACGCACCCCATCGAATACTTCCTGATACAATAAAATTGTAATCTCGACAGTAAAACCCCGACTCATTAATAAGCGAAATAAAAAAAACTGTATGGATAAAGAATTTCGATTAGGAGTATTGGTTTCTGGCAGAGGGTCCAATTTACAAGCAATCATCGATTGGATTGAAACAGAAAAACCTAATGCAAAGATTGCGCTGGTCATCAGTAACAAGCCCGATGCACCCGCTCTAGGACTATGCAAACGTCATGGGATTGAGTCGATTCATTTAAGTCCAAAGTCTTTTGAAAATAAAGTGGCTTTTGATAACACTATGGCGGCTAAACTGAAAGAAAGTTCGATCGATTTGATTTGCTTGGCGGGATTTATGCGAATCTTGAGTTCTGAATTCATCAACACGTTTCCCAAGAAAATTGTCAATATCCACCCGTCTCTGTTACCCGCTTTTCCTGGTTTGAACTCTCAGAAGCAGGCGTTGGATTATGGAGTGAAGTTGGCGGGATGCACCGTTCATTTTGTAGACGAAGGCGTGGATACAGGTCCTATCGTTTCCCAAGCGGCAGTACCTGTTTTTGATAACGATACGGAGGAAACTTTATCCGAACGAATTCTGGAAGAAGAACACAAACTTTATCCCAAAGCGATAGAAACCATTATGCAAGGTCAATTGGTTTTTTGTGGTAGAAAAACGATTGGGTAAAAATTAGAAACTATCTCTCCATCTCTCAAAGTTTTTGAGAGGTGGTCGCCCTTCGACGAGCTCAGGGAGACAGTTTTTTATTTTTTTGCTTTTAGTTTCTTGATCAATCACATGGAGAAGCCAGTCAGTTGCTCAGGGTAACAACTATTTAAATCTAGCTAGATCCCTCGACTTGCGCTCGAGATAACAGGTTATGCGGAAGATTTTAAACAAAACCAACTTTAATTTAACCCTGCTCCTATAAACCAGTTCCTTGTTCAATCAACACAATCCGTGGGTCTGACCCTCAGGATGACTTCTTTGTAAGTCAAAGTCCTTAATCAATCAACGCGTGAAACGCACTCAGGTGTCTAGATAATATGAAAACTATTTTGAAAGCATTTCTATTAGCGATCTTCATTTTT
>CAWVUN010000388.1:0-2544 GCA_963932495.1 uncultured bacterium | reverse complement strand
CTTGATTATCAAAAACCCAAGATCAAAGGCCATATAATTTGGTACCACGACTGTTTCAAGCCATAGAGGATAACTTATCTCATTTCGAATAATTAATTATTGGCCGGCAGTTAAATGAATTGACGATTTTTTGGGAGGAAGGTCTTCCAAAGGAATCAGCTCATAATATTCCACTTTTTGATCCATTATTTTTGGTCCATACCAAGACAAACCTGGATGCAATGGCTCCACTTCAGAGAGGTCTCGCCATTTAGTAGGCACGAATTCTAGATCTTCATGAAGCGCTTCCCCCTTAGAGTCCATATTCGTGATTCCTGCCCATAAAGTAGGAATACGCATTGGACCGCATTTTAAAAAATGATTTCCTTCAAAATAATTGTTTGAAGGGCTATCGATCAACATGGATAGAAGGGGAACTGGCCTTTCAATCCTTTTGTCTATCTTTAAGCTCCCTTCTCCAACTAGGAGACCCTTTCCAAAAAAATTTCTATCCCTATTTTCCGTATAATACCATTCGTAGTCTATATAGGTTATGAACTCCCTTTCACCATCAGATCTCAAGGAAAAAACCGGTTCAGTCTCCAAATAGGTGAACTTTAAAGCACAAAGAGATTTTCCTTGTCTTAGTAGTAAAATTCGACCGAGTGGCATATCTACGCTTGTAGGTCCGCTTATTAGCGCATGGCTATAAGCCATGTTTGGAATTTCGTTTTCGACTTGTAAATAGTCTTCATAATTTTTAAAAACTTTACCGGAAGGTTTGGGAGGACTTTGAACGACTATTTTTCTGGGCGACCGGTACTTCTCTATAAGTTCGGCAATAATACAAGATGAACAAAAAACCATGATTAAAATGGCCAAACTGAATTTCAAGAAATTTATTTTAATTTTATTCACTATGAACACATCCCGTAAGATCAAACTTGCTATATTTTAAACATCGTAATTTTTTTCGGGAAGGATACGAACTATTCGCTATATTTCTTAGTATAGCTAAAGTATTGCCAAAAGCATTTAAAATAATAATCCCGCCTCACCAAGGAGGCCCATTTCCTTTTTCAATGTTTTCTTCAAAGCTTTCAACCGTTCCACAACCATTTGTCCCCACAAATCCAACCCACATTTTTGTGGGTGGCGGTATATTAAACAATCGTAAAATTAATATATTTTGTTATCCATAAACACTATAATTCAGATATGAATAACTGGAAACAATCGCCTTTAGACCCGTTAATTGTGAAATACATTGATTGCTATTAGTTAATCGCGAAAAAAACCTGAAGATATTGCGGCTCAATTTGAATTTAGCGATCAACCTCACCGCATTCGCTACCTTAAGGCGAACATAGGAGCTTACCCCTAAAGACTATCTAAAACAAAGAGACATCACCATAGACGTCTATGGCGACTTTAAATAATTCAGGTAATACTGTCTTTTTTATTCAATATTTTCCTGACTGCAAGACTTAATCTTAAATCCCATTCAAACAGTGAGTGCTTAAAAATGACTCACACACGAAGACTGTTATATTTGGAGATAAGAGATGACTTGCATCGTTAAGCCCTATAAATAAAATGATTTAAATGCCGTACTTTCCTCTTTGGAAAATGCTAACAAAATTGCCCACCCTTTTTTAAGTAAATCTTTTGTAGATCAATTGCGCCATGATATTCCCAACCTTTATCTACCCACTGCAGATACCTGGGTTACCGACCTAGACGATAAAACGGTGGGGTTTATTGCCATAATAGGTAATGACGTGGGAACGATATTTGTTGAGCCGGCTCTTCAGGGTATCGTCGTGGCTAGAACGCTTATAGATAAAGCCTATTCATTACACACAACCCTAGAAGTTGAAGTCTTTAAAGAGAACTCAATCGGTCGCAAATTTTATTCTGCTTATGGATTTTAATTGATGTTTGAAAATATTCATGAAAAAACAGGGAATAAGATACTCCGCCTAAAATTTAACGGCTAGCTATAACAATGTAACTTCTTGCCTTTTCGACAGAGAGCGTTTAAATTAAATGTTACCGTTTTAAGTAACACCCTGCACAAAAGGAACGCTCCTGTTGAATCTCGTAAAACGCTCATTAATCCTTATTCTATTTTCCTTCATAAGTTCCGGTTGTCTCAACTTGGGACCTTCGACCATCGATAACAATCGAAACAGCTACAACTCAGTCATCCAAAAAACCAACGACGAGCAATTGCTTCTTAATTTAGTTCGGCTAAAATATCGCGACACCCCCCTATTCTTAGAAATCTCTAACGTCACTTCACAATACAGGTTTAGCGCGAACGCCAACGCCAACGCGACGTTTCCTAATTCGGGATTTAACCTATTCGAATTCGGTAGTGGTGCCGGCTTGTCGGAAAGTCCCGTTGTAACATACTCTCCACTACAAGGGCAGAAATTCATTGAACAATTTTTGGCCAAAATGCAATTGAAGTCGATTTTTCTGCTGTATAAGTCTGGTTGGAGCATTGAAAGAATACTGCGGCTCTGCTTTGAAAAAATGGGACCGCTGGACAACGCTCCT
>CAWVUN010000387.1:0-2545 GCA_963932495.1 uncultured bacterium | reverse complement strand
TTTAAACAAGGAGCATCGGTTATAATTAAGGGTTTGCGAGCTGTATCCGATTTTGAATTCGAATTACAAATGGGATTAATGAATAGGAATCTAAACGATAAAATTGAAACTGTTTTTATGATCCCAAGCCAAGAATATTCCTTTTTAAGCTCTAGCTTTATAAAAGAGACCGCTAAATATGGGGCTGACATTCGGCGTTTAGTTCCACAATGCGTTTATGAAGGACTTCAAATTCTAAGAAAATGAAATTTTCCAGTCGTTTAAATTCAATTAAGCCCTCAATGACTTTAGCTATTGACGCTCAAGCTAAAGAATTAAAATCCCAAGGAGTTGACGTTATAGGTTTTGGAGCAGGGGAACCTGACTTTCCAACTCCCGATAATATAAAAGAAGCGGCTATCAAAGCCATACAAAATAATGAAACGCGATACCCACCAGTATCTGGAACGGACAAGCTAAAAAAAGCTATTATCTCCAAATTTGAAAAAGAAAATAAAGTTTCCTACGCTCCCAATCAAATACTTGTATCCAGTGGGGCGAAACAATCTTTCTATAACTTGGCTCAGGCCCTTTGGGAACCGGGAGATGAAATTATTGTGCCATCTCCTTACTGGGTTTCATACCCCGATATGATTTTGCTAAGCGGAGCTAAGCCAAAAATCGTAGAAACAACGGCTTCCAATGGGTTTAAGCTAACACCCGATCAACTAAACGATGCCGTTAGCCAATACACAAAAGCGATTGTCATAAATAGTCCCAGCAACCCAACTGGATCTGCTTATGAAAAAAAAGAATTGCAGTCTCTAGCTGAGTGCGCTATCAGGAATGGTTTATTGATCATTTCCGACGAAATCTACGAAAAAATTATTTTCGATGGCTTTGAGCAAGTGAGCGTCGCTTCATTAGGAGATGAAGTAAAGAAGAATTCCGTTATTATAAACGGAGCTTCAAAGGCTTATTCAATGACTGGATGGAGAATTGGTTATATTGCAGCAGAACCAGAGATTGTCTCCGCCATTAATAAGCTGCAAGGACAGATTACTTCTGGTGCTTGCTCAATTTCACAAGCAGCAGCAGCAGAAGCCTTATCAGGTCCACAGGATTACCTAATTGATAGAGTGCAAGAATTTCAAAAACGTCGTGATTTTGTTTTGGCTACTTTGGAGTCTATTAGTGGGGTAAGTTGTCATAAACCTGTAGGAACTTTTTACTGTTTTCCTGATTTTTCGGGAGTTCTAGGCACATCTTATGGAGGGAAACAAATCAAGGATTCGTTAGACCTAGGTGCTTTTCTGCTAGAAGAGGCAAAAG
The DNA here is from genome assembly GCA_963932495.1 of uncultured bacterium. GTDB lineage: Bacteria > Nitrospinota > Nitrospinia > Nitrospinales > JAJDAT01 > JAJDAT01. The sequence goes on along the minus strand of CAWVUN010000387.1, from coordinate 1,234 downwards.
TGGCATTAGTGCCTGGAGTTCCATTCGGGGCTAAAGCCAATATGCGATTTTCATTCGCAACTTCAATGGAAGTGTTAGAAGAAGGGTTAAGTCGAATTAAAAAAGCTTTCAATAAATTAAGCTAATCTTTGTTAAAAAGCTTACAGAGACGACTCTTCTTTTAAAGATTCTTTATACTCCTTAACTTTACTTTCGATTTTAGCCCGACATCTTTTTGCCTTACAGTTTCCAGTACCCACCCTAATTTCTTTCCTAAGGGCTTCAAAAGATAAAGAGCCCTTTCTTATTGCAGTCATTATGGTACCTTGGGTAATGCTTCGGCAAATACAAACTTTCTTGAAGTTTTCTATTAACTCTCTTTGGGAAGCCAAAGTAATCGATGTCCTAAATTTGAAGTCATTTCAAATGTTGATAGCTTAGCTTTTCAAAATCACAAACTAATAAAAAAATAGAACAAACCTCTTTATATTATCTTGTCCCATTTTCAATTAGAATAACTTTCTATAAAAAAGTACTTTTAACAAATGCGAGGTAACAATCGCTAAAAACTAAAATCGCTAAACTTACAAATTTCAATCAAAAGGGATCACAGAAAAACCCAGAAGGACGCTAACCTATTGATCTTCCTTCTAGACCCTTTACCTATACTATAGAGGAAATTTAAGGAAATACCTAGTGCAAATCCTCAAAAAATCAAGCCCTATCCTACTTTCGGTATTAACTGGCCTTTTTCTAACGCTTTCTTTTCCAAGGTTTGACTTTGAAGTTTTAGCTTGGTTTGGTTTTGTTCCGCTATTTTTTGCTATTGAAAGCAGGACAAACAATCAAGCATTTTGGTTAGGTTTTTTAGCCGGTATAGTTTTTTATGGAATTGGTTTACATTGGATCATAAACACACTTGTCAATTATGGCAACATCTCGCCTTTTCTAGGCTATCCAATACTTTTCCTCTTAACCGCTTATTTATCATGTTTCATAGGCTTATTCGCCTGGGTTATTTCGAAATTATGCGATAAAGATCCCAAAAATATATTATTAGCCCCTTTATTCTGGACAAGTTTTGAATATCTCAGGTCTACCCACTCAGAACTTGGATTTTCATGGCTTGGCCTAGGTTATTCTCAATTCCTGAACCTACCCATGATTCAAATGGTTGAATTTACGGGGGTTTATGGGGTTTCGGCGTTAATTTTACTCATTAACTCCTCAATTTATATAATACTTAGAGAGTGGG
>CAWVUN010000386.1:0-2557 GCA_963932495.1 uncultured bacterium | reverse complement strand
CAATAGGGACATTTGCCTATCAGAAAGCTCAAAAGAAAAATGATCGCTATTTGGCTGATATCCCCAGAACCTTGAATTATGTTAAAAAAGCGTTAGCCCTCCGTCCAGATCTGGTTGACCTGAAAACTATTTTAGTTAAGTATATTCCAGAAATTGCGAGTTAAGGCAGCTTCAAAAACTGTTTTTGGTTACGAGTAGTCCCAACGAAATAAGACTTGCGAGTTGTGATAGTTAAGAATATTGAATAATTAGAGATGCACCTAGGTTGTTGCTGAGCTTTCAAGAGATCAATAATTAAATAGAGTATTAGATGAGATTATTAAAACGATACGTGCTAGTGAAGTTTTTGTCTGTATATGCGTTAACTCTAATTTCGCTTATTGGCGTTTTTTTGCTAGTAGATTTTTTTGAACGTGTCGACGAGTTTTTAGTTAAAGGGTCATCATGGTTTGATCTATTTGCATACTATTTTTATAAGATTCCTTTTATCTTTTTTTTCATAGCCCCACAGGCAGTTTTATTAGCAACTGTAGTGACATTGGCCTCGTTCGCTAGGAATAACGAGTTTACAGCTATGAAGGCTTGCGGGATTGGCGTTACTGGAATCACTATACCAATTGTTCTGGCGGCGTTTCTGATAGCGTTGGCGGTTGTTTTGTGCAACGAATATGTGGCTCCGGAAGCAAACCGCAAGATGAATTACATTTTAAATGTCAAAGTTCGAGGTAGGCAGCCTATGGGGGCTGTTCAAAGAGACAAGCTTTGGTTTCGGTCTTCGAATGGTTGGCTATGCAATGTGAATTACTATGATCCAAACAAGTCGTTAATGAAACGAATCAGCTTATTTGTTTATGGCGATGATAATCAATTGAGGCGAAGAATCGACGCAGCTTCGGCAATTTGGAACGGTAGAGAATGGGAATTCACAAATGGATATATTCGAGAGTTTGGTCCTGATGAAGCGGTAAAAACCCAATACTTTGAAAAAGAGGTCTTTCCTCTTCCCGAAACTCCCAAAGATTTAAACAAGGCTCAGAAAAAGCCAGAAGAAATGAGCGTCAGCGAAATGTACGAAGACATTAAAGCTACCACTACGGAAGGAAAGGATTCGTCTAAGATGTGGGTCGATTTGAATCACAAGTTTTCCTACCCCTTTATAGGCGTGGTTTTGGCCTTAATAGGGATTCCCCTGTCTTTGCGTTCTAGCCGGTCGGGTGGAGTTTTGTTCTCAGTGGGTATCAGCTTAGGATTAGGATTCGCTTTTTCTTTTGTGTATGCCTTGGGGATTTCTTTGGGACATGGCGGTACTTTTAACCCGTTTCTAGCGGCTTGGGGGGCCAATATTATTTTTTCTTGTATTGGCTTCTACCTACTCTTGACCTTAGACAGCACAAAAGCGTTACCGATATGACAGTCGCCAAAAAAGTAGCTTCTATTGATATTGGAACAAACACCATCCGGATGGCAGTTTGGGAAAAAGATTCCCAAGGAAACTTTCAAGAAATTCATTCCAATCGTGCAATTGTTCGACTTGGAGAAGGGATGAGTTCTGAGAAAAAGCTGCTGGCGCACAGAATGGAAAAAGCCATTAAAACTTTATCTGAGTTTCAGGAAGAATGTAAAAATATCGGCGATGTGAAGATTTGCGCTGTAGCAACAAGTGCTGTCCGAGAAGCTGATAACAAAAACGAATTTGTTGAAAACGTTAAGAAGGAAGTTGGATTAGAAATAAATGTGATTCCTTGGGAAGAAGAAGCTCGATTGACCTTGGGAGGTATTTTTTGGCGTCTCCCACAAGACGAAGTGATGACCTTGAGTTTTGATATTGGTGGCGGTAGCACCGAATTCATTTTATCTAATGGAAGTCAATTGGTCCGATCATATGGCACCCTTTTGGGCGTTGTGCGTTTGACTGAGAAGTATTTGACACAGCACCCAATAGACGATCAAGAATATGAGAAAATCGAAAGTTTTCTTCGCGAAGAGATAATAAAAATTTGGGATAGTTTTTCTAATCCGAAAATTTTAAAAATTATTGGCACTGCTGGAACTGTAACAACTCTAGCTGCGATTAGAGACAATGTGATTCCCTATGACCCAGATAAAATTCATGGTGTTTTATTAAAGATAGACGAAATTAGAGAAATTCAAGACAAGCTCAAAAAAATGACTCTGGAAGAACGATTGCAGTTGCCAGCTCTTGAAAGAGGACGAGAAGATTTAATTGTTTCTGGAACGGCTATCGTAATTCAAGTTATGGAAATTTTTGAAATTGAGGAATTGACTGTTTGTGAGTACGGATTGAGAGAGGGTATTATTCTCGATAGTTTTTAACGACAGGAAAACCATTGAATTTTTAATCGTTCAAACCCTACCCCCGATTTTCTTGTAGAAAGCTTGATCCGTCCTGGGCCAAGTAGTCAGCTCATAAGTCATTCATTCCTTAGGTTTTTCTTGGAGATTTGAGTTGAGTCTGTTATAAACAAATAACCACTAAATATTCAATAATCCAAATATTTACGTAGAATTATGACCAAGCCAAAAATAAGTAAAGCCA
>CAWVUN010000385.1:0-2570 GCA_963932495.1 uncultured bacterium | reverse complement strand
GGGTGAGGGAAGAAACTCCATTTATTTGTCTCAATTGGGGTTTGATGTCACTGGAATTGATATATCAGAAGTTGGCGTTAAGAAAGCTTTAGCTTTAGCCGAAGAAAAAGGTGTTCAATTAAATGCAATTGTTGCAGATTTAGACGACTTCCCATTCGAAGAGGAATCTTTTGAGATTGTAATATGTTTTAACTTTTTAGATAGAAACTTATTTCCAAAAATTAGAGCAGTTCTGCGTCCAGGGGGATTGGTTATTTACGAAACGTTTTCCATCGATTTTTTAAAATATAGTTCGTTTAAAAAAGAATGGGTTTTAGGTTCTGGAGAGCTCTTAAAAGAATTTCGGGAATATCGGATCTTAAGATATCAGGAAGTTGATAATGGTCAAAAAGGCTTTGCCTCAATAATTGCGCAAAAACCTTTGAAGAGCTAGGGCAAATTAAAAGAACTTGTTAAGAACATTTATTAGCTGAGAGCAGTTCTTATTAGAGAGAATTGAGAGTTGCTGAAAGTAAAAATATGGAATTATTAAAAATGCTTTTTCATCTAAAAATGAAACGGCAAAATATTATCTATCTGCTGATTTTTGTTTTTACACTGACTTTTCTTCCCAACTGTGCGACTGGTTCGAAGGAAAGGAAGTTGGAGGTAGAAGGGTTTACTCTGATTTATAAAGCTCATAAATCCTCAGACTCAGAAATAAAAAAAATTCCTATAGAACACCCTGCGAAGGTATCAGTCGAGGTAATGACATCACAATTGTTGGCGTTAAAGTATAAGGAGCTGTCGCTCTTTGGAAAAAGGAAATCTATATTTTCTGTAAAAGATACAAATTCTATCGCACGGTTGATGGCAAAGGCCTTGAACCGAGCTCCCTCCGGTAAATTGATTTACTTTGAATTAGAGTCGCTTGGCGGAATGACAAAAGGACACCTTTTCCATTCTCGGAAATTGTTGCACTGGAGATTCTCGCAAGTTTCTGGGAGAAAATTTAATCTCTCAAACAGAGGGCCTTCAGGGTTTAGAGGTAAGGGAACGCTATGGAAGCTGGTTCCTCAACGCGGTCAGGTTCTTAAAAAAACAAAAGGCGTTTTTTCTGTTACTTGGGATAATTGGATAGTTTCAAAAATTGAGCTTCCGATGACCAAGGGGTTACAAACCCGCAAAGAAACTTTCATGAAAGAAAAAAATGAATCAAAACCCTCTGAGTTCAATAGAAGGCCAACTAATAATACCGTTCTCGAAGAGAAATTAAATACTGTGAATGGATTAAAGAAAAAAGGTTTGATCGATAAAAAAGAATATCAAAAGAGGAAAAAAGCTATTTTAGACCGCTATTTATAATTACGATGTTATGCGTTCACTGTTGTGTCCTCCCAAGTTAGTTTTAAACTAACAATGAAAAAATTGAATTTAATCATTAAACGAAATGGATCATGGGTTAATAATCGAAATTAATCGATTCAAATAAATATTTGCTTTAAAGCAAACTCTCAAAAATTTTAGTTAAGAGTTTTGACGTTTTTGGAATGTGACTCTAAGATTTCGTCTACTTTATCCATGAAATCATTTCTTTCCTGATTGGTGCCGTCTATTTTCCGTTTACAGGCGACGACTTCAGAATCTGGTATATCTGTCCTTCTAACTTCGTCTTCTAGGTGCCACAGGCGAATATTACGACTTGCCAATTCGCTAACCGCTTTTCCGAGTTTTTTTATTTCTCCAACTTCTTTCGCGGCATGGTTTTGATACATTTTTAATTTTTGGTCGCGAATTTTAACTTTTCCTTCAAGTGCAAGAGCAATAAACTGATTGATTTCCTCCATCAATTCTTGGCTTTGTTTGCTGGCTAATTTTTTTTTGGCGCGTAACTCCTCTTTTTTTTCTTCGGGAGTTTCATCAGACTCTAGAGCTTCGTCTATATGCCAAATTCTTAAATTTTTAATAGAAAGTTTGTCTACTAAACTTCCAAGCGTTTCTGCCATTTCATTTCCTCGAAGTGTGTTATATGAAGTTATATTTGAAGCGAATACCCGCAAAAGTATCAAAATCTAAAATTATTAGGAACAGTCTACATAACCATCTAAAAAAGGCAAAAATTTTTCTTTTATTTAGATTCGGAAAAGATAATTTTTATTTTAGTTTCAATGTCGATAGCAGTGAAAGGCTTAATAATATAAGTATTTATTCCCCTTTGAGAAATTTGAATGACCTTCCCTTTATCGGTTCCTTGGAGATCATTAAGAGGGGTAATTTTTCTTTTGAGAATTTATTTCTTACTAGTTGAGTGAATTCAAAGCCGTTCATTACAGGCATACGCCAATCTAAAATGATTAAATTAACGGTTTCTGCTCTAAGTACGTTAATCCCTTCTTCGCCATTTGCGGACTGTAGAATATTTTCTTCTTTAAATCCCATGGCACGGGCCAGGCGTTCGGTCTGTTCCGGTTGAACACCAGCGAAAATATCAATGGCTTCAGTCACAATAGCGTCAGGGTTGGTTTCTGCTACTTCTTCAATATCCATACCACCTTCACTACTGGCAACCATCACAGGTCCATTGTAGTCAC
>CAWVUN010000384.1:0-2575 GCA_963932495.1 uncultured bacterium | reverse complement strand
AACGTTTTAGACATTACCTCAGCAGCTGCTGGTATTCCTGCTCCATTTGGCTTTTCCGTTGCCAATGCCAGTAAGTTTCGCGCTTTAATCACTGCCTTAGCCACAGATGGATCAACAAATATTTTATCTAACCCGACCCTAGTCACGACTAACAATAAGTCTGCAAGCATAGCAGTTGAAACAGACTTTCCTATCCCAAGTTCAAGCACTACATTGTCAACTGGGGGTGGTGGAGGACCTTCTACTGTATCTGAAATTGAATTTAAAAAAGTAGGTATTAATCTATCTTTCACTCCTAAGATCAACTCAGACAACTTTATAAGTCTAGCAATTAATCAAACAATCAGCTCAGTTGGTGCTCCTGTTCAGGGTACAAATACTTCCTCTTTTAATGTGCGTAGAATCAATACCGAGGTAATCCTAGAAGATAATCAAGTTTTAGTTATGGGTGGACTTATGGAGGAAAGACAAATTGAAAACAAAGATGGAATCCCCGGCTTGAAGGATATTCCCTTCTTTGGGAGATTATTTAGTGGTGGGTCTACTTCAAACCAAAAAACCGAGTTAATGGTATTTGTAACGCCTCATATAATAAACTCAGTCCAAGATGCAGATTATGTCACTAAAACGGTAAAAGGTAGGTTAAAAAACTTAGGACGCACGTTTGATTTAAATTGACCCTAACTCATTCCCCTATCAACTTCTTGAAACTATTTAAAAACGGACCCTCAATAACTTCTTTTAGAATATTTTCCGGCTATTGACTTGGAATTTGCCTGCTACTATAATTAACCTTTTTCATTAAATTTTCCCCCTAAACTCCAAATCACTAATTCCGAATGCCTACTCTGGATAATCCAAAACTCAGGTTTCAAAATAGTTTACAGTTGATCGGCTCCACGCCATTGGTTAAACTAAACAAAGTAATTCCCCCTAATGGATCAAACATTTACGCTAAAGTTGAATGGTTCAATCCTGGTGGCAGCGTAAAAGACCGAATCGCTTTGGCAATGGTTGAAGACGCCGAACGAAAAGGACTTTTAAAGCCTGGGGCGACTATTATTGAACCAACTAGCGGAAATACCGGGATTGGTTTGGCCCTGGCGGGAGCGGTCAAAGGTTATAACGTCATTCTGGTCATGTCAGAAAATATGAGCCGGGAGCGGAGGCTGATTTTAGAAAGTTTTGGAGCTAAAACCGAATTAAGCCGGGCTGAGTTTGGAATGCAAGGAACTATTGAACGTGCGGAAGAATTAGTCGCAACAAACCCAGACTATTTTATGCCCCAACAATTTAATAATCCGGCAAATCCAGACGCTCATAGAAGGACTACTGGGCCTGAAATTGTTCAAGCAATGGAAGGCATGCCCGTAGACGCTTTTGTAGCTGGTATTGGCACGGGAGGCACTATTACTGGCGTTGGTGAAGTTTTAAAAAAAATATATAATGATATACAAGTAATTGGTGTTGAGCCTAAGACTTCCGCAGTTCTATCTGGGAAAGCACCTGGGCCCCATAAAATACAAGGAATTGGAGCAGGTTTTCAACCTAAAGTTCTCAACATGGAAATTATAGATAAAATTATTCCTGTTTCTGACGAAGATGCCTATTCTTTTGCGAGTCGATTAGCTAAGGAAGAAGGCCTTTTAGTTGGTCCCTCATGCGGAGCAGCTTATTGTGGTGCTTTTCAAATGGCTAAAGAACTTGGGACCGGAAAAAATATTGTTACGGTTTTTCCAGACAACGGAGAAAGATATTTTAGTTTTAATCAATTTTTTTAATAGGCCATAGATTAATGGGACATGTTAACGGTTTAAAATGCAAAGAGTGCGGGAAAAAATACGATAAATTACCAATTCACGTTTGTGAGCTTTGTTTTGGCCCCCTTGAAGTAGACTACAATTACGATAAAATCAAAGAACTTGTAACAAAAGATTCAATCGAAAAAGGTCCTCCTTCTATTTGGCGCTATAAAGAGCTATTACCCTTAGACGAAGAACCAAAAGTCGGTCTTAACTGTGGATTCACACCTCTTGTAAAAGCCGAAAACCTGGGCAAAGAACTAGGATTAAAAAATCTCTATTTAAAAAACGATTCAGTCAATCATCCTACTTTTTCCTTTAAAGACCGTGTAGTGGCAGTCGCAGTTTCTAAAGCCCTTGAATTTGGATTTGATACCGTTTCATGCGCTTCTACAGGAAATTTAGCAAACTCGGTAGCCGCTCATGCTGCTGAAGCTGGATTGAAAAGCTACATTTTTATTCCTGACGGTCTCGAAATAGGAAAGGTCCTGGGAACCTTAATTTATGGAGCAAAATTAATTCGAGTGAAAGGAAGTTACGACGACGTTAATAGACTCTGCAGCGAAATTGGCGAAATCCATAAGTGGGCCTTTGTTAACATAAACATTCGAGCTTATTATGGCGATGGTTCTAAATCTTACGGTTACGAAATTGCTGAACAATTAGGATGGCGAACTCCTGATAATATTGTAGTTCCTGTCGCCGGAAGCTCTTTAATCACCAAAATCTGGAAAGCATTTCACGAATTTGAAATGCTTGGATTGGTCGATAAA
>CAWVUN010000383.1:0-2591 GCA_963932495.1 uncultured bacterium | reverse complement strand
GAGGAATCAAAAGCTTTAAAATGGTTTCATAAAATATTTCTTTTAGAAACAGTTTGGAAATAAATTGGTCGAACCCTGATTCGAAGGCTAAATTTTCTTTATTAGTATCTCTTTCTTCAGTATTCATTAAAAATGGATCTAATGAAGAGCCTTTTAGAGAACGGGCTTTTTTGAGGATGGTTAATTCGTCGATTTTAGGAAGATTAAATTTCGAAATGATTAAGGCAAAAAATTTTCTTTAATAATAAATATTTTGTGAATTAAATCCCATAGATTCTAATTCTGAAGTGAGTAAGTTGCGAATGGGTGCCACGATTTTGGGGATCAGGACTCATTTTTCTTGATATGGATTTTGCATTATTAAAGCGATTAAAATTTGCGAAAGACATATTTTTATTTGTTCCTTACCTTAGTATAAACATATTTCTATTATTTTGGAATAATGAAATTGGAATGGTGAAAATATTGGTTTTCAAGAAGTTGGGATAACCCTTATCTTTTTCTTAGGCAATAGACACCATCTCGAATTGTTAGAAGGACTTTATCCACTCTGGAGTCTCTTTTTACATGTCCATTAAATGAATGAATTGCTTTATCGGATTCGTCCTTTGGGTTAAGTACCGCTCCTCCCCAAATCACGTTATCTACGATGATTAAACCTCCTGGCCTTGTTAGCGGCAAGATTGCCTCGTAGTAGTTTGTGTAGTTTACCTTGTCTGCATCGATGAAACTCATATCTAGTGGGCCGGAAAGAGTTTTAATCGATTCTAATGCGAGACCTTCCAAAAGTCGCACTTTTGAACAATGCGGACTTTCGCTAAAAAAACGTTTAGCAAACGCAATCGCGTCGGGGTCTTCATCGCAGGTGAATATCTCGCCATCATCTGGTAGAGCACTAGCCATTGAAAGAGTTCCATATCCGCTGAAAGTCCCAACTTCTAGAATTCTCTTGGCTTGGATTGAAAGAGCTAAAAATCTCAAAAACTGCCCTTCAATTCTCCCGGTGACCATTTGTGGGATCTCTAATTGCTCGTAAGTTTCTTTTTGTAATCGGGCAAGAAGTCCGCCTTCATTCTCAGTGTGTTCAAAAGCGTAGTTTTCTATTTCTTTATCTATGAAATTCATGGGAACTCCTTATTTTAGTATGCGACTATTTCAGGATTTAAACTTCTCCAGGCATACCATGTGCCAATGGATTCAAATGGGGCCCACTTCTCTCCATAAGATTTTAAATCTCTAACGGAAGGTAGTGTTTCCAATTTATAAATTTTTTTTATAGCTGTTCGCACTCCTAGATCTCCAACAGGGAAAACATCCGGTCTTCCCAATGAAAAAATTAGAAACATTTCTGCTGTCCATCGCCCAACACCATACACTTGAGTTAGGTTTTCTATTATTTCTTCATTTCCTAAAAACTGAAACTTTCTCGGATTTATCGATTTATTTAAAAACTTATCACTTAAATCTTTTATATAGGCACTCTTTTGTTTAGAAATCCCTGCTTCTCGTATTTTAGAGTTTGATGTTTCGTGAGCTCGTTTGGGAGTAAGGTTTTGATTTGGAAATAGTGTCATGAATCTCGCCATTATAGCGTCGGCAGCTTTAGTAGATATTTGCTGAGATATGATGGATCGACATAGTACAAAGAAGTATTTTTTATTTTGTTTTAATTGAATCGGACCTACTTGCTTAATGATTTTGGCCATAGCCTTATCATGTTTATTGAAATGTTTTTGAATGGCTTGATCTGTAGGTAGTTTTTGTGGAAAGTATTTTGGAGACTTTTTTTCGTTCATTGACCTATAAGGACCGTCTTGAATTGGCCACAAGTTTTTAACCGATCAATATTGGATTCATCAATATGGTTTACGGCAACATCTAGTATTGATAATTCTATTTGCGACTCAATTAGGATATCGACGGCAGAATCTGTTAATTGATTAAAGGATATATTTAACTCTTCGACTGATTTTAAAAGAGAGGAATCGCAAAGATAACGAAGCCCTTGATCTTCTATTTGACACCCCTGTAAATATAACTGTTTTAAAAAATTCCATTGAGAGTTCTCGGCTAAAACTTTAGCTCCATCGGCTCCGAAAGGATTTCCCTTTAAGTAAAGCAATTTTAAGCTAGAGAGAGTTTTAGAAGAAGCAATTTCTTGGAGTCCTACAACGCTGAACTGATTTTTTTGCAAGTATAAAGCCGTGAGACTTTTTAAAGTTGTGGAGTTAGCTAAGGAACTCAGTCCTTTGTCAGAAACCTTGTTGGACTTTAAAGATAAACTTACCAAGTTTTCTAACAAAGGGGCAGTAGAGATTGCTTCAATTCCTTCGTCAAAAAATTCATTTTTATCTAGTTCAAGAAACTTGACGCGCCGAATTTTTGGATATTTTAATAAAAAGTTCAATTCTTCTAAATTGACTTCTTTTTCATTGATTTGAAGTTTTAAATTTACTGCTCCCTCAATTTTAGAGAGGTCAAAAACTTTAACGTCGTCGACTACGAGCCCTGTTTCTTCAGAGATTTCCTCAATAGCTGTTAAACTATTTTCTACTAAGCTTATAAAGTAAGGACTAAGCATTTGAGATCCA
>CAWVUN010000382.1:0-2593 GCA_963932495.1 uncultured bacterium | reverse complement strand
CAGTTTCGATCTTTTGAGTTGTCAATATTGCTGAAGCGGAGGAGTTTTTTACAGCATCTTCATATTTCTTCTGATCTAAAAAAATGATGTCACCATCTTTTGCATTTTCTAGAGTTTCTAGACCTGTGATTTCTAGGGCTTCATCACCAATGATTTGACCGCCGATTATTTGAGCGATTTGTTGTGTTTTCATAACAATTCCTGAGATTAGTAAATATTAAAAATTGGGATATTTTGATTAAAAGTGATAAAGAAAAAATAAGTTTGAAAATATTATTACCGGGCGCAACGAAAACCAACATCAACCATACGATTTTCCGGTTCGCTAGCCGATCTAACTCCAACGCCTAAATCGATAGCGGAAAAGTATGTAGATCCGCCACGAAGGACACGAGCGGTTTCTCCTTCTGAATAAAAACTTGAAGTCCATTCCCAAACGTTGCCGATCATATCGAAACAACCATATGGGCTTCGGCCATCGGTGTATTTTGAAACTGGAGTAGTTTGGGCGATTCCAGATTCGTTGGAATTGCATTTGTCCTCATCAAACTCATTGCCCCAAGGGTACATTTGCCAATCGGTTCCCCGGGCGGCTTTTTCCCATTCTTTTTCATCAATTAATCGCTTGCCTTCCCATTTCGCAAAAGCTTGAGCCTCAAACCAGTTAATTCCAATTACAGGAAGATCAGATTCATTCCATAGAGAGTCTTCCCAAAAGTGAGGTTGGGAAACTCCTAGCTTTTCTTTCCAGAGCCAACCTTCTTCGCTCCAAAAGGTTGTGTTTTGATAGCCACCTGATTCAATAAACTTTCCAAAGCGTTTGTTGGTCGTTAAAAAAAAATCAACTTCAAAGTCGTGATTTAATTCTACAGTTATTGGGGAATCTCCATATACAAAAGGACCTTTGGGGACGATAACCATAGAAGCATTATTATCCATAAATTTTTAGAAGAGTCCTGATGAAAGTTTTGGTTTCTTAAATTCATTATATTCTATATATAAAAACATGACAGACATGACTGTTTGGTTTTCGCCAGACAGATTGTTATATGAAGTGACCAGGTCGTATTGATGGTTTTGTAATAATGGAACTCTTTCTTTACTCAAATAGGAATTAACTTGAGTTAAACCGAGACCCTCGCTCCTGTTATTATCGATGTTATATGGAGGAGAGAAAAGAGATTGAAGATGATCAGTATCTTTGCTAGTAGGTTGACTTTTAGTGATTAAACTAAATGTTATCCCGAAAGTGGCAACAGCAGCTATAGCAATAAAATATTTTTTCATTTCTTCGTTTTAGAAAATCAGAATGTCAGATTAAAAATGTATCAATGCGAGCGTACATCTTAGGGTTTAGATATATCGAGGTTAACATTCAATTAAGCGAACAGAATTGTTAATTTTCGGATAGATATGGATCTAAAAAATATTTGCTTTTCTGATCAAGTGGATTCGAAATCATAATCATCAAAATTCAAGCTTTTGCAATGACTCCCTTTTGAACAAATGTTTTGCTTTAGCAAGTCGTAAAAAGTTAACTATTAAATATTTATTTAAAATCAATCTGATTTTATATTTTTATTTTTACTCGACGGTAAGAAGTTTTCTGGTGATGTCGTTGTGTAACTATATGAAATCTAAAGAGTTTTATTCTAACACAAACCTAATAATTATCTAATCTAGGCACAATATTTTAATTCTAAATTAGGCCTATCAAATTTGCTGGATCTGTAGCGTAGCTTTTTAGCTCAATTTACTTTTCGAGGAGAAATATGAACACGTTAATTAGGAAGATGAGCCAAGCGACGACAGTTTTTGTTGTAACTGGGCTTATGGGGTGGGTGCCGGTTTGGGCTATGTCTGAAACCGAATTACGCTTGCGAGCGATGGAAAAAAAAATAGAGGACCTTTCTTCCGAAAAAAATGAAAAAGTAAAAGTTCCATATGACAGCCATGGCGTAAAAAAGCAAAGCAAAATAAAGGTTGGATATGGAAAAAAAGGATTTGGTTTGAGAACCTCCGATGGTTCGTTTTCTACTAATATTCAGTGGAGAGCTCAAATGAGATTCGCGAACCCTGGAGATGGAGATCCAAAATCTGAGTCAGATTTTAATAAATACGAGTCCAATAACTTTGAACTTCGCCGAGTGCGGATGAAGATTGGCGGTCATGGTTATAAGCCTTGGCTTAAGTATTATTTCGAAGTGGATTTGCAACCATCTCGATCTGTAACTTCTTCATCTACTAATTCTTCCAGTAGGCTCATCGATTGGAGAATCGCATTTCAACCTTGGGATGAATTTGGTTTTGAAGTAGGCCAAAGGAAAATTCAATATAACCGAGAACGGGTTGATTCGTCTGGTCGCCAACAATATGTGGAACGATCGATTGTTAATCGAATTTTTACTATTGATCGTCAGGTAGGTGTGACCTTTAGAGGTCGGATTAATAAAGGTAAGGCGGCAGATTTCCGTTATTATGCCGGTGTTTATAATGGCGAAGGTCGTTCCACAAATAACCCAGATAGCTATATGATGTGGATGGGAAGACTTCAATGGAATATGTTTGGCCGCGATATGAAATGGAGACAATC
>CAWVUN010000381.1:0-2595 GCA_963932495.1 uncultured bacterium | reverse complement strand
TTTTTTGATATCCTATACATAGGCATCCATTGGCAGATTACCCCGCCTCTTCGAAGTTTATTTTTAATGCTTTGATAATACTCCTTAGTAAATAAATAACCCACTCCAGAAATTCGAGGATGGATCGGGTCTGCTGTAATAATGTCAAATTTTTGATCGGTCATAGAAAAAAAGTTTCGCCCATCGTCAATCCGTAATGAAATCTTTTGTTTTTTGAGAATATCCCCCGTTACATCTTTCAAATATTCATGGGCTTCTACCATTTCAGGGTTGAGTTCAATTAAAGAGATTGATTGGGATTCAGGGTTTTTTTCAGTAGCGGTCAGGGTGATTCCCAGGCCTAACCCAACCACAGCAACGTCACTGGGGTCGGAGCGCAAAATTATTGGAAGGTGGCCCTTGAGAATAAAATGCCGCCTCTGAACATAGCTGGTATCCGCCTCGATATTCCCATCGACCATCATGATTATATTTTCTTTTTTGCTTCGAACTATATCAATGCTATGCGCAGTCCCCTCGCCATGATAAATAAGTTCCGGCTGGGTTGTAGATTGAAGATTGTAATTCAGAACGGTTTGCCGAGGAAGAAAGAAAATACCAACCCCAACAACCAGGGTTGCCACTCCCAAATGTATCGCTTGACGCCTGGCATTTATTGAGGAGAATTTACCGCTCCCCTTAAAAAGAAGAAACATTCCAATTGCTAAAAATATGCAAGAAATTACTATAAAACTAAATCGGCTGCCGAAATACGGGATTAATATAAATCCTGCTAATAAGGATCCAAGAATTGACCCTGCTGTATTAGCTGCGTAAACTCTCCCGGTTCCAAAGCCTGCTGCTTTGGCATGAGGAGTGCAGATCTTGACAGCTATAGGAAAAGTGGCGCCCAATAAAATTGCAGGAAATATTATAAGAAGAGCGGATACGACAAATTTTGAAATAACACTTGCTATGCCAAAAGTGCTTTGAAAAATTCCCACCATTAACCAAAGAAACTTTCCAAAAACCCCTGGGGCTAAGTAGGTTAAAAGTCCAATAGACATAACTGCGAGTGCTATCAGGATTTCAATCAGACCAAAGTATTGAACTAAATCGGGTTGCGAATCGATGGTCTTTGATGCCCTGTTGCTTCCGAAAAAGATACCAAACAAAAAACAAGACAACATAATAGGAAAGGAATAAACTGTGGTACTGAAAGATAAGGCTAAAATTCTGGTTAACACAACCTCTAAAGCCAAAGCCGCTAATCCAGAAAAGAAGATGGCCAGTAGAGCCATCCTTGAAGACTCCTCGTCGTAGTGATAAAAACCATTTTCTTTTGGCTGTATTATTTCTTTATTACCACTGGCCAATCTCCCCAATTGTATCGATTGAGTCGCTATAATAGCTAAAACTCCTACCATGATATTTATGACTACTCCAATTTTTGTGGTGAGAGAAACTCCAAAAACCGGAAGAAGAAAAAACGCCGCGATAAGAGTTCCGATTAAAGCGCCAAAAGTATTGATGGAATAGAATAATCCGGCATATCTGCCTAATTCAGAATCGGTTTTCACAAATCCTTTTACGATTAAAGGAAGGGTAGCTCCCATCAAAGCTGTAGGAAGAATAAGCGCTGAGGCAGCGGTAAAAATTCTAACCCCCTGATACAAAGCCGGTGAACTCAGAAAAAATTCCTGATAAATATCTTTTAAAAAAGGTTTAAAATTGAAAAGAAAATCATTAAAAAAGAAAGCGTAAAGTCCAATAATGATTTCAATGATCCCGTAATAGAGCAAAGGATTTTTAATTCGGTCTACAACATTTTCAGCAATGTAGCTTCCAAGGGAAAGCCCCCCCATAAAAGCACTTAAGCCTATCGCTGCCGAAAACACATCACTTCCAAAGAACAATGCCAAATGCCGCATCCAAATAACTTGGTAAACGAGAGAAACGAATCCCGAAAAAAAGAACAATCCGGCAACAAAAGTGGTAGAAAAGGATGGCTTCGTGTGAATCACTAGTTCTTTTTGCAAAAGGTTTACCAGAGGTTTGCCGCTATTTTTATTTTGCCTGAAATTTATTTAAGATGCTGCCTTAGACATGTTGTTTGGAAAAAGTGTGAAATTTTCCTCAATGGCTTCTTTAATTGCAGGAGCTATCAATTTACAGGCGAGGCTATTCGGGTGTTGATCTTGCTTGCTAACCCAAAGGTTCTCTTCACGCACCCCTTGCAGGCTAGGTAAGAGGTCCAGGAAGGGAAGCTTGTTGTTCGCTGAAATATTTTTGAGCTTATTGTTGACCATTTCAAAAGGATATGGGTTCATTTTGTGTAATTCCGGGTAGCTTACGATCATCAGCTTAATGCCCTTTGAATGACAAAATTTAGCTAATTTAGAAATAGAAATCTTTGTTCTCTTCCAGCCTTCAAACTTGTCATCGTATAAATCGGTATAGTATTCCTGCCATTGCTTTCCTCCAAAAAATAAACGGGTAATACTTCCCAGGCGGAGAGAAAGGAAAACATAAGCTGCCGAATATTTCATTATAATATTTTTTGTCGGACGCGGAGTAAGTTCCGCATCATTTATAAAGTAATTGAGAACAACGATA
>CAWVUN010000380.1:0-2602 GCA_963932495.1 uncultured bacterium | reverse complement strand
TTCCTTAATTCGCCGATAAAGTTCTGGTAAAACCGCTTCCTCGTTGAATACAGGAATTACGATTGATAGCTCAATCGTTTGGACCATGCGCTGGTTAGCTTCAAAAGCGAGAAAAATTTAGAAAATAGTAGTTTTTTAGATCGTGTTGTCTGAAAAATGTTCCAAGCGCGTTTCGGATTAAAATAAAATTTTCGATAAGCGTGTTTTTGAAGTTTTATCAGTTGTTGTGGGTCAATTTGGCTTGCGTTACTGTTTACTGCCGTTATCGAATAGTCAGAAAAGCTCTTATTTGCGGACTCTCCTTCTTCGATAACCATGTCTCGAAGGTCAGTTCCTGGGTTAGGAATGACTAATGAAAACAATGCAGTACTTAATTCAAGGTCGCATGCAAATTCAATAGTTTGATTCATTTCATCTAAGGTTTCACCAGGAAATCCAAGCATAAAAAACCCATTTACGCTAATGCGTGAGCTAGATAGTTTACTAACAACACCTTTTAAAATTCCAATATCCAAACTTTTTGAGATAAGTTTTTGGATTCTTAGAGATCCAGACTCAATGCCTAAGGCTAGTCTGTAAACTCCTGCTTTGGACATTTTTTCGACCATTTCGTCGTCTATATAGTCTGCTCGTATTCCGTTTGGAAATGCTATACGAATATCTAGGTTGCGCTCAACAATCATGTCGAAGATATTTTTAGCGCGTTTCATATCGATGTTAAAAGAATCGTCTAGGATATGAAATTCTTTGACGCCGTAGGTTTGCATCAAAAATTCGATTTCTTCTAGCACTTTTTCAGCAGATCGATAACGGATATCTTTACCAAAAATGTCGTGGCAATAGATACAAGTAAATGGGCATCCTCTAGACGTAACTAATGGCATGAACCTGTCGTAAGCAGGGAGGTATTCATGTGAGCAATCAAAATTAAAATAGTCCTCGACATTGATCGTTTTGTAGTCTTGGTCTAACCAATTCATGTCGAGAATTTTTTCTCTACCCGTCGTTTTAATGTATTCGCCATCTTTTTTGTATGCGATGCCTTTTACAGTTGCTACGTCTCTTTTATTTTTTATGGCATCTATGAGCTCGACAATAGTCAATTCTGCTTCGCCAATTACCATCATGTCCACATTTGGGTTATGTAGGATAAATTCTGGTTCATGAGCGCAATGAGGGCCGCCAAAGATGATAGGGACATTGTGGTTTATTTCTTTTATTTCTTTGGCTAACTTAAAAGCCCAATCGCTTTCAACTGTCATTAAACCAATCCCAACTACGTCAGGATCGAATTCAAATATCGCTTTTCTAAGATCTGATTGGGGACTTTCTGATAGTCTTAAATCTACAATTTTGGGGTTGTATCCCTCACGTTTTAATACAGTAGCGATGGCTACTAAGCCCAAAGGCATTACTTTCGAAATGTCTTTGTCGTCGGTGTGAGGTCTAACCAGCAAAATGTTCATAAAACTTTGCCTTTCATGCCTTTATCTCGATTTTAAATAAGGACAAACGGTCCTAGTCCGATTAGGATACTAACATATTTTGGCAGATTAGTTACAAATTCTAAAACAGTTGGACTCTTTCTTATTCTACAGAGGGTAACGGAAATAGTAAAAAGGAACTTTAACTTGTATTTATCAAGTTCTGATTTTCATTACGAGAAAGGACTCAAAATTTATTTATCTAAAAAATTCTTGCCGAGACTTCTATTTTATAATTCTACCAATAGTAATAATCCTTACAATTCAATTGTTTTTCCAAAAAGGCTACGGGTTGTGCAAGTTGTCTCCATAATTAATTATAGGGATGGGGTTGGTAAAACGACTGTTACCATAAACTTAGGAACTCAATTAGCTTTGAATGGCTATCTCGTACCTTATTGATAGATATGATCCGTAAGCTAGTTTTACCTTTTTATTTAACCGCTCTGAAGATTGGAAAAAGAATTTAGCCCAGTCCAAGACTTTGAAAAGTTGGTTGAAAAAAGCGTTTGGGTCCGGTCCTCTCCCTTTTAAGAAGTTTTGTATTAGCCCGGGGAAGGCGGCGACAATGATTGATGAGCCCGGTGTCTTGGACTTAATTCCATCACATCAAGATTTGATTAACATAGATCCTGATTTAGCTGCGTATTTTTCTGGCCGTAACCTTGACCAGACAAAGCGTCGTTTTGTGAAAATACATGGCCAACTTTCCTTGGCTTTAAAAGGTTTAGAGGGTAATGCTTACGATTTAGTCTTAATTGATTGCCCGCCAAACTTTAACATCGTTACGAAGTCTACTTTAGTAGAGAGTGATTATATTTTGATCCCATCCAAGGAAGATGGTCTTTCGACAGATGGTATCGGCCACTTACGCGGACAAATAAAGCGGTTGATACAGGACTATAATTTTTCAGTTGATAGTTCAAGGTGTGAAATGTTTAAACGCATAGAGCCTCAGTATTTTGGGGGGTTGTTTTTACAATGGTTCAAATTCAAAAAGAAATGGAACCTATTCAAGCCCATAAAAATTATATAGCTCAGATTAAGAGAGAGGGGATGTTTGTTTTCGATTCTTTTTTAGAATGAGCAATACTGTTTTTGCCTCTTGCTCGGAGGAT
>CAWVUN010000379.1:0-2610 GCA_963932495.1 uncultured bacterium | reverse complement strand
ACAGAGTCTATAGGTCTTCCAAGCAATGATTTAAAAGTTTTTATATGTTTTTGATAGATATCAACTTCCGTTTGCTTCTCTCTTTTTAAGAAACCCTTTAAAAGAATTTCGCACTTACCTATCAACATTCTTAAAACAGCGTCCGAACGTTGTACTGAAAAAAATTCTGTCGTCAATAATTTAGATAAAGAGTATACCCGGAACCTATCCATCCCCCAATACTTTCGGGAAAGCTGATCTGAATGGCCACCATATTTAACTAATAGTTTTTGATTAATGAGGCCGAAAGTAAAAACTGATGACATTCTCAGCCAAAGATCATAATCCTCACAAGCTGGTAATTTTGTATCAAAACATCCTATGTATCTTAAGACTTTTGAATTAATCATCACAGAACTGGGGCTAACAACACAGGCAGGAAGGCAATCCAAAAAAATATCACCAGAAGGCTTTTTGTGCTTATCCATTGGATTCACCCGAACTCCTTTGCGAATCCAGATTTCACCCGTGTGGCAAGCTGCTATTTCAGTTCGTAGATTCATCCATTGTACCTGAACCTCTAGCTTTTTAACCTCCCATAAATCGTCAGAATCTAAAAAACAAATGTATTTTCCTCTAGCCTTATCTATTCCGTAATTTCTAGCAAACGAAACTCCCTCATTTTTATCCAAAAGAAAATAGTTAACTGATGAATAATTGTTAACAACCTCCTTGGTATCATCTGTAGACCCATCATCAATAACAATGACTTCAAAGTCTGTGAAAGATTGAGATAAAACCGAATCTAAAGTTTTACCTAAGCAATAGGCTCTGTTGAAAGTAGGAATAATAACTGAAACAAAAGGATTTGCTTGCATCATTCTCTAAATAGTTAAATAATTATAAATAAGGAATTTTATACCTGAGAATTCTTTAAAGTAAGAGGTAAATAAAAAATTAAGCCTAAATTGGAGTTTGTTTCTATTTTTTATATTTAAAGGATACATTTCTCCATTTAAATTCGCAACGTTTGCGGCCTCCTTAGCCCTTTATCCCCCCCCCATAAAAGGCTTGACAAAAAAGTGAATTTTCACGATAGTAATTGTTTCGCTTTGATAAATGATAGCTTTCCGGTGATCGGTATAATTATCCGAACCGAAACTTTATAATAATCCTGAAATTTTGGACTTTGGACGGAATTATGGAATTTAGCGAAGTAACGGCCCTTTTTAAAAACGACCTAAAAAGGGTAGAAAAGGAAATTAAGAAGAATATTCAGTCCCAAATTTCCCTCATCCCACAAATTAGTGGCTACCTGATGGATGGTGGCGGCAAACGCATTCGTCCCCTATTAGTTCTTCTAGGCACAAAATTATGCGGGGGTGAAATTACCGATAGAATAATAAAACATGCATGTTCTATTGAGTTTATTCACGCCGCAACTCTACTACATGACGATGTTGTAGACGAGACGACCGTGCGAAGAGGCCGTGAAACTGTTAATACAAAGTGGGGAAGCGACGCTAGTATTTTGTTAGGCGATTATCTCATTTCTCAATCAATTCTTTTAATTGCTTACGATTCGAATCCAAGAACTATCCAAGCAATTGCAGAAGCCGCTAAAGAATTAGTTGAAGGCGGTATTAAAGAATTTACTACCGCGCGTAAACTTTCTATTACTGAAGAGCAATATTTAGACATTATTTATAAGAAAACTGGCTCTATAATATCCGTAAGCTGTAAACTCGGTGCCATACTATCCGAAGCAGATGCCATGGCCGAAAGATCTTTGATTGAATTCGGTAAAAACATTGGAATGGCTTTTCAACTAGTTGACGATGTCATGGATTATGATAGTTCTCAGGAAATTTTAGGAAAACCTGTTGGAACAGACTTTAAAGAAGGTCACCTCACTCTTCCTTTGATTTACCTCTATACGAACTCTAGCTCATCATTTAAAAAAGAAATAGAGTCGTTTATACAAAATGATAAATTGACCGACGAAGATTTCTTTTATATTCAAGATAAAATGAGGGAAGGAAAAGCTATCGACTATACAATCGATTTAGCTCGTGATTATATCGACAAAGCCAAAAAAAATTTAAACCAATCTATGTTTAAAGACAGACAAAGTTTGGACGCCTGCTTTGCTCTTGCCGATCATATTATTGATCAGCATCTCGCTTCGCGCCCAGCTTTAAATCAAACTTGATAAGCATTGCGTCTCTTCCAGATCCCAAAACTTGTGCCCCTTACTCTATCTCTTTTTCTAAATTCCATTTTCTAAATGTAATTTAGAATGTCTCATCCTACAGTAAAATTAGCACTAGAATCCGTCATACACTTTTTACATACCGGCAAACCACTACCCTATCCACAAGATTTAAGCGAAGAGTTTCACGAAGAATCCGCCGTTTTTGTTTCAATAAAAAAAAATCATAAACTTCGTGGTTGTGTAGGATCGACAACACCTCAAACTAAAAGCCTAGGCTCAGAAATCATACGCAATGCAGTTAGCGCTGCGACAAAAGATCCTCGCTTCCCTCCTATATCTAAAATGGAACTGTCTAACCTCACATTCTCGGTCGATGTTTTAACGCCGTTGGAAGCAGTTAAAGATATATCAGCACT
>CAWVUN010000378.1:0-2611 GCA_963932495.1 uncultured bacterium | reverse complement strand
GTTGACCCACGATAATAAAGCTCGAATAATAATGATCCACATATATAATACGAGGACAATATCTAACACTTTAGCTGCTGCGGCTAAAAAATTCCCAAGAACGTACACAGTAATCCTTATTAGGTTAAAAAAGCCGTTCCTGGAGAACAAGGGGACGGCCAGAGTTTTAAATCAACAGGCTTTTGGAACGCCTCATAGAGCTTAAATAAATAACATTGTCGGGCGAGACCTTTCCAACCTAAGGATTTTCGCTGACAAACCCGTAAACTTAACTATTTAGATGTGCCCTTAAAATATAAAAAAAGCGGTTGCTTGTCAATGACAAGCTGTTGTTGTTGATTTAGCTAATTTTTTGAATATATATGCATTATCGGACTAAAATAAGTTTTCCTCTATACTAAAGTGTGATAATTATCACGCAGATACTAAATTTGTCAAAATGAGCAAAAAAAACCGCTATTGCTAAAGTCCCACCCAAAATGGAGTTCTAACGAATGCCTCGATCAAAAAAGCAATTGATTCAACCTAAAGACCCTGATCTTGGAGAGAAAATGAAATTGATACCAGGACCCGAGCCTGAATTGCAAATTTCATATAAAAGAGTACCCGTGGTTCAAGGAAGCGGCAAAATTATTCCGGTTTGCGAGCCTACGCTGTCTGGAAACGAGTTGAAATATGTCTCACAATGTATCGAGTCCAATTGGATTTCGTCTGCGGGGCGGTTCATCATAGATTTTGAACGAGAATTCGCTAAAGTTTGTGGAACAAAATACGGTGTCGCGACAACCAGCGGAACAACGGCTCTTCACCTTGCATTGGTTACTATGGGGTTGGGGCCGGGAGACGAAGTGATCGTTCCCACATTTACTATGATCGCTTCGGCGAACACGGTGTGTCATACCGGCGCAACGCCAGTTTTAGTCGATTCTGAAATGGAAACGTGGAATATGGACGTTTCTAAAATTGAAGAAAAGATCACTGAAAATACGAAAGCAATCATGCCGGTCCATACCTATGGGCATCCTTGTGATATGGATGCGGTGATGGCTTTAGCAGATAAATACGAGCTATTTGTCCTTGAGGACGCTGCCGAAGCTCACGGAGCTTTTTATAAAGGAAAACGAGTTGGAAGTATTGGGGATGCGGCTTGCTTTAGCTTTTACGCTAATAAGATTATCACCACTGGCGAAGGTGGGATGATAACCACCAATAACGAAGAGTTATACCAAAAAGCCGCTAATATTCGAGATCACGCGTTTTCTAACGACCGCCATTTCTGGCATAAATATTTAGCGTTTAATTTTCGAATGACCAATATGCAGGCTGCGATTGGATTGGCGCAAGTTGAGCGTTTTGACGAATTGGTACAATCTCGTATTGAAAATGCCAAGATTTATTCGTCTTTATTGAAGGATGTTCCAGGCATAGTCACTCCGCCATCCACGGAAGGGATTAAAAATGTTTTTTGGATGTACTCTATCCTTGTGGAAGATGAATTTGGCATACCACGAGATGAACTGAGAGCGCGTTTGGCAAAACTGGGAATAGAAACACGGACATTTTTTATCCCAATCCATTTGCAACCGCTTTATTTTGAAAAATATAAAAACGAATCGTTTCCAAATGCAGAAGAACTTTGTTTGAGGGGAATGTATTTGCCTTCTTCTAGTAATTTGACTGAAATGGATATCGAATTGATATGCGACTCTCTAGTAAAGTGTAGACAATAGGAACAAGTAGAAAGATATTAAAACAACTGAGACACTTAAAAAAAACAAGACAATGAGCTTAAAAAAACGAGAAAAAATTATAGATTTGTTACGGCAAACCGCAGAGAAAGCCGGAGTGATTGCGAAAGGTTGGATTAGAACCCGGAGAGATTCTAAAGGTGGTTTTTCATTTATTGAATTGAACGACGGTTCAACTATAAAGAATATCCAAGTGATTATTGACCACTCGACAGAATGTTATTCAGAAGTTTCCGAGGAACTTTCTACCGGTGCTTGTATCTCTGTAGAAGGTAGGTTGATTCTATCTCTAGGGAAAGGGCAAACTGTAGAAATACAGGCAGAAAGTGTAAAAGTATATGGGATTGCCAATCCTGAAGAATTTCCTCTACAAAAAAAGCGGCATTCGTTAGAATTTTTAAGAACTATTTCTCATTTAAGGCCTAGAACAAATACTTTCGGCGCGGTGATGCGCGTTCGCAATCGTTTAGCTTATGGGATTCATCAGTTTTTCAATGATCGTGGATTTGTTTATTTGCATACACCCATTATCACCTCAAGCGATTGTGAGGGAGCGGGAGAGATGTTTCAAGTAACCACCTTGAATCTAACAAACCCTCCTCTTGAAAATAAGGTTGTGGACTACACGAAGGACTTTTTTGGGAAACGAACAGGATTGACGGTTAGCGGTCAGTTAGAAGGCGAAATTTATGCGATGGCTTTGGGTGAGATTTATACATTTGGTCCAACCTTTAGAGCTGAAAACTCCAATACCAGCCGCCATTTGTCGGAGTTTTGGATGGTCGAGCCTGAAATGGCTTTTTATGACCTCGAAGACGATATGGAATTAGCCGAAGAATTTATAAAATATCTGTTAAACGACG
>CAWVUN010000377.1:0-2617 GCA_963932495.1 uncultured bacterium | reverse complement strand
GCGAACATATCGTTCTGAAGGGGATTCAAACTATAACAAAAATACGTATAACTGTGAACTCTTTTGAAACGCTTAGTTTCTAACGAATGACTTCCTAACCGCTTTTTTCGGAGGGATTAGCAGCCCAACAAAAACTAATCAACTGTCAAGACGCATGTGGGATATTCGAAGGTAGGCATTATCGAAACTGTCCATACTGCGCATCTCAAACAAAGCCAACTGAAGATCAGTTACCCCATGAACAAAGCCATATGCTCGTTGGTTCAAGTTGAGATGAGCTGATGATATAGGTTTTTAATTTTATTGCAAGTATTTATTTTAAATAAAAATATTTAATTTTTATTAGCCCTATAAACCTCTATGTTTAATGATATTAAACATTTTTCTCTGTTTCTAATTGTTTTAAAGTGTATAGGTAATGATACAATCCCTTCTTTTCTAAAAGCTCCCCATGTGTGCCTATTTCGGTAATTTTTCCTTCGTCCATAACAACAATTTTATCCGCATTATGGATAGTAGATAATCTATGTGCAATTACAAAACTTGTTCGGTTATTCATCAACCGTTCTAGTGCTTGCTGAATTAAAGCTTCGGACTCGTTGTCTAATGCAGAAGTTGCTTCGTCCAAAATCAAGATATTAGGGTTCTTTAAAATAGCTCTGGCAATGGCGATACGTTGCCGTTGCCCAGCTGATAGTTTTATCCCTTTTTCCCCTACAACTGTTTGGTATCCCTCTGGGCAGGCAATAATAAACTCGTGAGCATTTGCCGCTTTTGCTGCTTCGGTAATTTCTTCTTGTGGCGCATCAGGCTTTGCATACCGGATGTTTTCGTATATCTGACCGCCAAATAGCACTGTTTCTTGAGGAACCATCCCAATTTGATTTCTATAAGAGGCCAACTGGACCATTTGCGTGTCAATTCCATCTACCATGATTTGTCCAGATTCAGGCTGGTGGAATCTTTGTAATAGGTTTGCCAATGTAGATTTACCCGCTCCACTAGGGCCCACCAAGGCAGTCATTGTTCCGGGTTCCGCAGTAAAAGAAATTCCTTTTAAGACCTCTCTATCTTCCCGATACCGAAAGCGTAAATCATTAATTTCAACTTTACCCTTAATTGAGGGCATTTCTGGGTCCAAAGGATTTTCCAAAATTTCCGCAGGTGTATCCAAAATACCAAATACTTTTTCACTCGCTCCTATACCTTCTTGTAATCGAGTAAACATTCGTGCGAAGCTTCCCATTGGCCCTGCAATAATTGTCGCGTACAAAATAAATGCAATTAATTCTCCAGGAGTAATCGCGCCCATTATTACTTCGCGGCCTCCATACCATATGAGAACTAGCGACGCCCCGAATGCAATAAAACCAATTCCAGGACCAAAAAAGCTAGAAATAAGGACTCTTTTTTTCGCCGAAACAAAGCTTTGCTCAACTGCTTCGGAAAAACGACCGTATTCTAAGCTTTCTCGGACAAAAGATTTTACAACTTGGATTCCGCTAATATTTTCTTCTAGTACAATTGTCGATACCGCCAGCTTGTCTTGAATTTCTCTAGATAATAATCGTAATTTTTTCCCGAAGGTTCTAGCAAAAACAACTAAAACAGGAGCCAAAGCTAAAATCATAAAGCTCAATTTCCAGTTCATAAATACAACTATAATCACCCCACCGATCAGTCGCACTGATTGCTGCAAAGCTGTAGCAGGAAGATCAACCACTACGCTTTCAATTTTTGCTACGTCGTTTGTCAGTCTGGAAACGATCTCACCTGTTCTATTTTTTATGTAATAGCTAATAGGTAATTTTTGTAAATGCCCAAAAACCGTTTTACGGAAGTCGGTTACGATTCTTTTCTCAGTTCGATCAAATAGATAGTTATTTAAGCTTGAGAAAATTAACTGAGCCATCAATAGAAGTGCGATATAACCTGTATATTCGTTAAGCATATCCAAGTTTTTTTTAACCATCACTACATCGACCAATTGTTTCACAAGAAGAGGAAGCGCTAAGTTAGTACTAGAAGATATTAATAAAAATAAACTGGCCGTTAGCAAAACCTTTCTGTGCGGTTGTAATAAACTAAATAAACGTTTTGCGTTTTTCATATATAAGAATCCTAATAAGGAATTAAGAAGTTTTGAAAATTTTTATAAGATTGTATTTTAAAAACGATTTGATAACAAATGATTGAGGGAAACTAACTTTTAATAATTTAAAATCGCAAAAGGGTTAATCTTTAAAACAAAGAGCATGACAACCTCAAGTCATCATAAATACTTCGAAATAGAGAATATTTGATTCCATCCAAAATTGTATAAGCTAATTCAGTCAGACACCTATCATCCATTTGCAAAAACATATGAAAGAAAAATATACCCCTAGAGACTCGAAAAGCTCCGTTGGTTCATGTCACATCGAAGCATTGAAAGTCACGGAGGTTTTTTGCTACCTTTTCTTAACGATGGGATCTCTGTTCTTAATTGCGGCTGCGGACCTGGTTCCTTAAGGTGTGATATAGCAGAGCGCAGAGTTATAGTCAAATGTGGAGTATGGGAAGATGATCAAGCCGCGTTTCTTTGACGTTCGACTGTTTCCTGATCTATTCCATCAAT
>CAWVUN010000376.1:0-2623 GCA_963932495.1 uncultured bacterium | reverse complement strand
GAAATCGAATCATGCAAACCTTTTTTAATCAAACAATTAGAAGCTATCAAACCCAAGGTTATCGTTGCATTGGGAAAACCAGCTGCCTCTACTCTTCTGCAAAGAAAAGTAGTAATTACAAAAGAACGAGGTCAATGGGAAGAATTTAAGGGAATTCCATTAATGCTAACATTGCACCCTGCTTATCTATTAAGGTCTTATACAATTGAGAATCGGAAAGCCGTTTTTGAAGACATGAAAAAAGTTTTAAAGGCATTGGGTAAATAACCAAAAATAACTGCTTTTAGATAAGCTAAGACAGAACATCAGTTCAGTTATAATCGACAAATCCAATGTAATCGATTTAGCCTTGCTCGTGGCCATATCCTAATCGAGGACCTGCCTGGAGTGGATAAAACTTCACTTGCATGCGCTCTAGCCCAATTGATGGATCTTTCTTTTAAACGAATTCAATTCACAAACGATATTTTACCTGCAGACATTGTCAGGGTCTCTATTTACAACTCTGATGAAAAGCAATTCCACTTTAACAAAAATCCAATATTTTAATATTTTTTTTAGCCTGCGAGATCAATTGCTTTTCACCCAGAACTCAAAGTGCCTTATTAGAGGCCATGAACGAAAACCAAGCAACAATCGACAACAAAACTCATCAGCTCAAAAGCCCTTTTATCGTAATTGCTACTCAGAATCCTATTGAAAGCCACGGAACCTTTCCTCTTACCGAATTTCAGTTAGACCGGTTTATGATGCACATATCGATGGGTTAGCCTGCAGAAGAAGACGATCCACAAATTTTAAGCGCAAAACCTGGCCAAAGAAACCTCAAAAACTTGCAACCCGTCGTCAATAAGTCAGAAGTGTTAGAAATACAACCTCAAGTAGACAAAGTTGTGTGCGAACAGGTTTTAATCAATTACATTATACAAGTAGTTACCGCAATGCGTAGTTCAAGCCATTTAGCTCTAGGCGTTAGTCCTAGAGGTGGGGTGACGCTTCAACAAGCTGAACGAGCTCGGGCTTTTCTCAGTGGAGGTTTTATATTTATGATATTTGGATTTGGTTTAGGAACTATTAATACAGGCAACAATCTTCTTTACCTTGTTTTAGCAATGTGCAGGAGTTTGGTCGCCGTTTCTGGAATGCTGTCTGAATTATCTCTGAAAAAACTATCTGTAACAGCTCAGTTAAAAAATGCTATCTACTCTCAAGACCCATCTCCCATTACCTTTAGTTTAAAAAATTACAAAAAAAAATCCCGTCATATTCTTTGTCCATCGATTTCCCCTCAGCTTATTTTTCCGAAGCCCGTTTAGAAACTTCAACCAATTTTTTTCAGATCTCAGCAGGAGCCTTTGCTGATAATACAGCTCTATTTATTGCGTCTCGGAGAGGTCGTTTAACTATAAATTCGTGTAAGGTATTAACCCGCTTTCCATTTGGTTTCTTTGTCAAAACTAAAGTTGTTCCTGTTCAAATAGAAACTTTAGTTTAGCCAACCATTCATAAACTATAATTTACCAAAAACTTTTCCATCAAGCGAAAGAGGAGGAAAACTAATTCCCCCTATAGGGTAAGAAATAGAAACAATTATAGAGTTCAAATCTGGAGACTCGCTCAAGTTGCATTCACTGGAAAACATCAGCCAAAACAGGTAACCTCAGAACTAAAGAGTTCACCGCTGAAGGATCTCGTAAATTTCTATTCATTCGAATATCACAGACAGCAAAACGGAAAAAACCGCCAAACCAACGGAGCTGGAGCGACGTGTTTCAGAAACTGCTTCGCTGATTTTTTCATCTAGTTCAAAGAGGCGATCAAGAACGGTTACTATCTGAAGACTTCGAAAGCCATTGCGATAACTCGCAAAATCACCTCACATACTTAATGAGTTATTTAGCTTTGGCAGGATTAGAATCTACCCAATCTAAAACCCAGCCAATTTTGTAATAAAAATAATGAAAGAAAACCTACCTATTATAGAAGTCATTGGGTCCGGAAAAGAACCATATTTCCATTTAGGCGAACCTTTAGAGAAATGGATTGCCAAAAACGACTACCACCTCATCAATGGTGGTGGAGCTGGTTCAATGGAAACCTTTTCTAAAGCATTTAGTCAAGTTTCTGGGAGGAAAGCCTAGTAAAATCAAACGACGTTTGCTACTCTCAAAACAACCGCTCTAATTATACAAATCCCTCGAGCTATCGCAACTCATTTATTGAAGTTCCAATAAAGACACATCTACCTTTCTCCGGACGCCTCGGTTTGGATACCTCTAGTCGAAACCATATCATCGTTTTAACTGCAGACGCATTAATAGCTTTACCTGGAACAGAGGGGACAAGATCAGAAATTCAATTGGCTCTTGACTACAAAAAACCTTTAATTATTATTAATTCAGAAGGCTGCTGGAATGAGTTTCGGAATTGGTCAGCAAAGTTTTTACAATCTGCTCAAGAGGCAATTGAGGAGTTGAAAAAATTATTTTAGCTTTAAGGGGACCTCTAAAAACAGTTTTGGGCTACGAGCAGGACTTATGGAATAAGAGCTTGCGAACTGCCGCAAGTAAAAAAAATGAATTATCCGAGATACGCTTAAATTATTTATGAATAATTTTCTTAA
>CAWVUN010000375.1:0-2643 GCA_963932495.1 uncultured bacterium | reverse complement strand
GTCCCTCATGCCCCAAAAATGGGGTCGCCCTAGCCATATTCGTTCCAACTGTAACAGCCCACATAGCTAATTGATCCCACGGCAACAAATAACCAGTAAAGCTCAATAACAAGGTAAACGTTACTAGAAATACTCCAATTACCCAATTGAACTCTCGCGGCGGCTTATAGGATCCGCTTAGAAAAACTCGGAACATATGCAACCAAACCGTAATAACCATTGAGTGCGCAGCCCACCTATGCATATTTCTCATCAACATACCAAATGGGACGTCATATTGGAGGTATTTCATATCAAAGTAAGCGTATTCGCCAACAGGGCGATAATAAAACATCAGTATGATACCAGTGACAACGGTGGACAAGAATAAAAGAAAAGTTATCCCTCCCATGCACCAAGTAAATCGAATTCGTAAAGCGTGACGAGAAATCTTAATGGGATGCAAATGCAACCAAACGTTACTGGCAATTTGCAACACTCGATTTCGTGGCGTGTCTGCATAACCATGCCTAAAAGACGACGTCCAAATTTGAGAGTCGGTAATGGCCTTGGCTAATTCCTTCCAAATTTCGCCGCTTTTGATCTTATCGACCAAGTCGGTAATTCCTGGAATACCTTGAGTCTTATTTGCCAAAACGTATTTCCTCCAAAGCTAAAAATAATTTTTAGCTCAAAAATTTTATTCAAAGAAACTATTTTTAATGAATAACTTAGAAAGCTTTAGACTGCCAATATAGATCCTGGCTTGCCCCAGTCGCCTTTTTCCATCAGGAATTTCTTACTTTTATCAATTTGAATAAGCCCATCAGGACCTAATGAAATCTTCAATCTTTCTAAGGCTCTTGGTGCTGGACCTTCAAAGTTTACACCCGTCATCGTAAAACCACTTCCATGACAAGGACATTTGTATTTACTTTCAGTCCTCAACCATTTAGGAGTGCAACCCAGATGGGTGCAAAAAGCAAAAATCGCATATATCCCAGCTTCTTCGCGAACAATCCAAACTCTTTGGTCTTTAACCCATTTAGCACTCACTTCTCCCAGTGTGTAATCACCAGGACGACCAGCCTTAAAAATTGGAGACGGTTCAAACAAAACCCTAGGGAATAATAGTCGAGTAAAGAACGCACCAGACAAGCCTAATGAGGCCATAAACCCTGCCCAACCGGCTAATGAGAAAAAATCGCGCCGAGACCATAAAGTATCTCCGCTCTCCTCTTTTTTCTTTTTATCTTGGGACTTTTCTTTTGCTGTAGGTTTGGCTACCGTTTTTTCTTCGCCTTCTGCCATTGACTGCTCCAAATAGTTTCTATAATTCGATTTCTTATATTTGATTATCGGGTGTAAAAATCCCTATATTCACAAGAAAAAAGGGTTTTATCATATAAAAAAAATCGAGTCAAGAAAAGATGTGGTTTAGTGAAACCACCTTGTTATCGAGGTTTTTTTAAATCATTTAAGATTTTCCGCGCGGTATCAACTATAGGGAGAAATGAATCGGAAACTCCAACCGAAAAATTAGCTATATCTTTTATAGTTAAGCCTTTTTTTATTGCTAAACTCACAAATGGTAACATTTTTGACACGTTTGGCGCAACAATTTGGGCTCCAATTAATTTCCTGCTTTCTCTTTCGATCGTTAGCTTTAACAAACCATTCTGGGAAATACTTCCATCAGCGTTAAAACCTTCTAACGTCGAACTTGCTCCAATTGCTCGAAACCCTTTATGGTGGGCATTTTCTAAATGACAACCAATCACTCCAACTTCGGGATCTGAATGGATTATAAATGGAATACGATCAACATTTAATTCTCTAGCCTTTCCCAAACAATTGTAAACAGATACTTTAGCCTCTTCATAGTTTTTACCCAGGATTCTTTGATTACGGATTAAACTCCCAATAGCAAATACCCCAGGCAAACTTGTCTCCATTTTTTCGTCTGATAATATTTCTCCAAACTCACCTTTCCGAATTCCTGAACTCTCAATGTTTAAAGAAGCAGAAATTGGAGTTCTTGTGCCGCCGAATAAAATTTTCGAAATTGGAAACTTCAAACCACCATCAAGAGAAACATCAATACTTTCTCCATTCTTAAAAATAGACTTAATTCCTTTATTCAGAATCAGTTTTAACTTTTTTTTACGAATCTGGCTCTCAAAAAAATCCATTATTTCGGGTGCTTGATCTGGTAAGATTCTTGACCCTTTTTCGCATAAAAAAGGTTTACAACCTAAAACTCTAATTAATGAGGCCATTTCACAGCCATGAGCACCGCCGTCCATAATTAATACTTTCTCGGGAAGCTCACGAAATCTAGTTAATTCCTCTAATGGAACTATCATTTCCTTATCAAAGGGGATTGTATCTGGGTGTTTTGGACTCGATCCGGTAGCCAAAATGATTTTTTCTGAAGAAATTAATTCAACTCCACCCAAAGTTTTTACTTCTACTTTTCCAACTTCAACAAAACTCCCTTCTCCTATTTCTAGGTGAACACCTTTTACTTCTAAATCCGACTTCCACTTTTCTGAATAAGCTTTGCTAAGAGTATTCGCTTTATCAAAAATTTTACCAATATCAAGCTGGAGATCATTTTCAGCAACCTCTTCCAATTTTTGCGGCTGGGGAAACTTCCCTAAA
>CAWVUN010000374.1:0-2651 GCA_963932495.1 uncultured bacterium | reverse complement strand
TCGAAGTTAATAATATTAGCAAAGAAAAACTTAGCGATGGCCGCTTCAAAATAAATTTAGGCGAACTAAAAATTAATCAAAAAAACGACAGTGCCGTCTCCATAATATGGGAAACCGTTCGGAAGCTCCCATTCTATTTAGAAGCTTCTAAATATTCTCAACTGCTGCACCAGTTCCGCTCTAAAGTTAACGCGCTTTGGTATTACCGGGAACCATCGAAGCTATTTAAATCTAAACAATTAGGATATTTTCTTGAAACTAATAATATTGAAGTAACCAAAGATACCCTCTTCTCATTTAATGGCAACGAGTTCTCAATTGATCCTCAACAACACTCCATCTCTTTTCTCGCGGGCGACTACTCTCAAAGCGTATTTGAAGCACACGCTAATATAGCTCTGCATTCTGCGACTCAGGTAAAACTTTCTCAAACCTTAAACGATCTAAATTCCAAACTCATCGTGATAGATATGCCGCTATGGCAACAAACTTTGGGTATCGCAACT
The DNA here is from genome assembly GCA_963932495.1 of uncultured bacterium. Classification (GTDB taxonomy): domain Bacteria; phylum Nitrospinota; class Nitrospinia; order Nitrospinales; family JAJDAT01; genus JAJDAT01. The sequence goes on along the minus strand of CAWVUN010000374.1, from coordinate 2,145 downwards.
ATAAAAAAAACAAGATTCGTTGATTCAAACTTAAAAAATTATTTTTATCTACACCCCAAAGACAGTCTAAAAAAGTTTCAATCTAGTAACATTGGTATCCCTCTATATTTCTTCAACGATCATCATTTATCCCCAGCGGGACATCGTTTAATGTCTATACTCGTCTATAATTTTTTAAAAGAAACCGCCTTGGTTCCGTTTTTAAAAGATGAGCCTTCGATCGCCCCCAATTCGCAAGAAACCGTTACAGTTATTAGAAATGCAAACAATCGCATTAAAGACTACATTAAAAACGATAAACACTCTTATCAATTTGCAGGGTTATACCACTCTGCAAGGGGCAATTTTCAGTTAGCAAAAGAGAACCTGACCCACTATTTAGAATTCCGAAATGACGATTTCGAAATTCATTACCTTCTAGGTCGGGTTTTATTTAATTTGAACGAGTTTGCATCAGCACTTGAGTCTTTTAGAAAAACTTTTGGAGGCCATCACCTAGAGTTAAAAAAATATCATAAAGCCTATGTATTTACACAAACTTATAAATACGCTTGGGAGAATTTTCAAGCAGGCAACCTAGAACAAGCTCTAGCTTTCGGAAAAAAACTAGAAACCCACCAGGGCGATTGGAAAATACAAGGCCTTTTCTTGAATTATCGAATAAACCACAAAGTGGGAAACCTTTCTGAAGCAGATCAGTTAATAACCCAAGTCATTTCGCTTTCGCCGAATAATTTAAAATTTTTATTAAAATATTCTTCACTAAAGTTTGATTTAAAGAACTATAAAGAAGCTATTTTATCTAGCCAAAAAATTCTTCAAATTAATCCAAACACACTTGAGGCACTACTAATTTTGGGTCTATCTCATGCCAATATAGGGAATAAACCGGAAGCAATAAAGATCCTTACCTATTATTTGGTTCGTGATCCAAAAAATAAATTTGCAAAATATGCTTTGGGAATTTTACAAAACCGTTAGACAGAAAATTAAAAGCTTTTGATCAAAAGCTTTTAATTGCAGATCTAAAAAATGTGATGCCATAACACCATGGTAGCGTATTAACACTGCTAGTAAAGAAAGACAAAAACACGCCTTCGTCTAAAAGGTTTTATCCAAATATACTGAGAGTTGTATAGAGTCCATTCCAATCAGAATAAATCTTGTGAAGTTCTAAAGAACCCTTAAACGTTAAAAAGTTATGACTCGAAGGTTCGGGAGCTCCCTGTAGCTCGACGCTTCAAAAAAATAACTATTAAATAATCTCAATGAATAGCCATCTCCAGTGTTTTGAGAAATAGCGGTTTTTATCATTAAATTAGAAACCAAGCCAACATCTTCCTTGCCTAAGGTGGTGGCCATTAATTCGTCAACGTTCACCTTAGAGCCTGATCCATAAATGACCCCTAATGAATTGGAGAGAAATACCTGACCATTAGCAGAAAGGTTTCCCAAAATTTGGCTGGGGTCGGCGCACAGGACTCTATCTAGGGCGACTGAATTGAACCGATTCTTGACTACCAATACCAAAAGATTGCCAATCAGCAATCAACTTATCCGACGACTGTTTTATACTCATCTGTGTCGGAGATGGCTCACTAATGTTACCTTGCCCAGTAATTATCTGTCCATTCTTTCGAAGAGTATATAATAAGGTTGGCCAACCTCCAATCAACTAAACCAAACAAACAACAAAAAGCCTTAAAACAAAGCGTCTTTTGTTCTGGAAACCATATCTCACAAAAAAACCATCCGAGTCCATTCATTATTACGAAAACACAACAACATTAAAATGAAAAGAACTGCGTATCGCTTGAACTAAACGTGGGCTGACTAATTCTATATAAAATAATGCTTTCACATACTTTAACTAGATTTACAGTGTCAACTAAATCTATGTAACACTTTATATTTCAATGTTCTTATTTTATCGCCCAAGTGCCCTATAGTCCGGCCTAATAAAACTATTCCGCAAAGGAAAATAATCTAAAAAGCTTTTACCTAAAAAATAAAAATTTTTTATTCAAAGAAAATTTTATGAAAACTTTTGGAATGAGAGTGCTTTTTATTAAAAAAATTAATCGCAAACTTAAAGCTGAGGAATTAAAAAAGGAAAAACTAAGGAAGGGGGGGGAAACAGAAGAG
>CAWVUN010000373.1:0-2658 GCA_963932495.1 uncultured bacterium | reverse complement strand
TTCTGGTTGCTTTTGTTGTTTTATAAATTGAATAATTCTTTCAATTTCTATGTCTTTGACCATGACGCCATGAATCCTAACAACTCGAGACGAGCTTGGAGGTAGAAATAACATATCGCCTTTGCCAAGTAATTTTTCGGCTCCAATACAGTCGAGGATAGTTCTTGAGTCGACTCTTGAAGTTACCTGAAAAGAAATTCGAGCAGGGAAGTTCGCTTTGATGACTCCAGTGAGAACGTCAACAGATGGACGTTGTGTTGCTAAAATCAGATGAATACCTGATGCGCGCGCCATTTGTGCCAGGCGCATTAAAGCTTCTTCTACCCCTTTGGAAGCTACCATCATCAAGTCGGCTAATTCGTCTATCACTATGACGACATAAGAAAACTTTTTTTCTGGTTTAGGTTGTTCTTCATCTGCATCATCGTCGGCTTTTTTCTTCGCAGATTTATTTTTTTCTAATTCAGCATTCTTTCGTTCTACTAAATCGTTGAATCCTGTAATATTTCGAACCCCTCTCTCGGACATGAGCTTATAGCGTCGCTCCATTTCCGTTACGGCCCATTGCAAAGCGGCAGTAGCTTTTTTGGGGTTAGTCACGACCGGGGCAATGAGATGCGGAATTCCATCATACATGGAGAACTCAAGCATTTTGGGGTCGATCATGATCAGTTGAACTTCTTCAGGACTAGCATTAAGTAAAATACTACAGACTAACGAATTGATTCCCACGCTTTTTCCCGAACCAGTTGCTCCAGCGATTAACAAGTGAGGAACTTGGGCTAAATCAACGGCAACGGGATTTCCCACGTTATCTTTTCCTAGAGCCATCGTTAGCTTAGAAGGACTAGATTGGAAGACGTCAGAAGATATGACTTCTTTAAAATAAACAATTTCTCTATTGGGGTTTGGAATTTCGATGCCAACGACAGGTTTCCCGGGAACGGGAGCTAAGATACGTACGCTAGGCGCACGCATTGCCAGGGCCAAGTCGTCTGTTAAAGCCACAATACGACTTACTTTAATACCTGGGGCAGGCTCAAACTCATAAAGAGTGATTACGGGACCAGGCAATACTTGAACAACTCGACCTTCGATTCCAAAATCGGCCAACTTTTTTTCCAGACTTTTAGAGCGAGATAAAATTTGGTCGCGTGATTTTTCTTGATCTGATGGTGGTGGTATTTCGTCTAATATTTCTAAAGAGGGAACTTGATAAACTTTATTTTCTCCTGGAGATGCTGGTTCTTGGACGGAAAAGGTGGGTTCTAATTTTTTGGAACTTTTAGGAGAGGGAGATGGTTTTGTGTGAACTTCGGGGATCATTGAAATGATGATAGGCTCTTTTTCTTTAGATTTTTTAGAAGTTTTTGGAGCTTCTTTAGATGGGCTCGCCTTTTCGTTTTTGTTATTTTCTAGTTCGCTTTCGATGTTTTCAGAGCTGCCTCGAAAGCAAGCTTTGTAAGTGAGTTTACAAATGGAAACAAAAAACATCCAAGCGTCTTTAACAATTTTTAAAAGCCAGTCGATTACAGTATTAGCAGAAATTCCGGTTAGAGCTAATAGCGAAATCGAAATAAATGTAAAAACAGTTAAGTAAGCCCCTGAAGCGTTTAACCATCTTTTAAATATTTCGCCCAAAAATGTTCCAACAATACCTCCAGCGTTTATTTCTTTTCCAAAGTATGGATCAAATGTAAAGTGAATCGAAAAGGAAGCGCATAGGTTTATAAGGAAAAAAGAACCTGCACAAACTATTAACGGCAAACGAGAAAAAGAGTTACCTCTAATAAGAGTCCATGCGGCATAAAATGAGAGCATAGGGAAGAAAAAAGACCCAGCTCCAAATAGCTGTACCAAAATGTCCGAAATGTAAGCTCCAATGATTCCTCCTTGATTAAGAACTTGCTCTGATTGCGAAGAAGCAAAATTATTAAAAGAAGGGTCTTGAGAATGATGCGAAGCTAGCGCGGCAATTGAAAATAGAGATAATCCTAATACTACGACGCCGCAAAAATCACGCGTTAAATTAAAAATTGATTTTTCATTCATTGGCTTGCGGTTCCATATTTAATCGGTTGATTAACCCGGGAGAGGTTTCTTGAAGGATGGTTTCTTGTTTCCAGTTTTTATCATCTGTCTTAGGGTGATCAATCGTGTAGTGAAGCCCTCGGCTTTCTTTTCTTTCGAAAGCTCCGTTTACAATTAATTGAGCAGTGATGGCGATATTTCGAAGTTCTAATAAGTCTTTTGTGATGTGAAAGTTCCAATAATATTCATGAATTTCTTCTAAAAGTAGTTTGATACGACGTTTAGCACGTAATAGCCTTTTGTCGGATCGAACGATTCCGACGTAGTTCCACATTAATCTTCTAAGTTCATCCCAATTATGGGAAACAACTACTGACTCGTCGCTGTCAACGGCGTTTCCACTATCCCAAAGCGGAATTTTGGAGGAATCCACAGGTAGACTGTCTTGGCTTTTCAAAAGCTCAATAGCTTTTGAAGAAGCTCTATGAGATAGAACTAAACCTTCTAATAATGAATTACTAGCGAGACGATTAGCACCGTGTAGGCCTGAATAACAAGCTTCGCCAGATGCAAACAGTCGCTTTATATTTGTTTGTCCATTTGCGTTAACCATGACGCCTCCGCACA
>CAWVUN010000372.1:0-2686 GCA_963932495.1 uncultured bacterium | reverse complement strand
GTCAAAGGAACGCGGCTTGATCATCTTCCCATACTCCACATTTGACTATAACTCTATTTTTCTGCCTTCGGCTTTTATGATTATTGGAGGTCTGCGTTTTTGGAATATTTTAAGAAAAAACCGCTTAGTGAGACGTTCCTTATTAGAGATCAATTCCGCTAAAGTCGGGATACTAGCAGCCGCATTTTACGATCCAGTTTTCATGGAGGGAATTTCGGATATAAGTACAGGATTGATCGCCGTGGGGTCTTTAATTCTTTCTGCGTTATTTAAAGCACCCGCTTGATCTATTGTGATTTTCGAAAGCACTATAGGAGTGTTCATTTTTTAAAAACACTTCTTTGCATAACTCGACTAATAACTAATGATTAAATCAACGTGGGCTCTCCAATCAATATAATCTTTACGATCGGTAATAGGGACCTCGTAGTTGCCGCCTATTCGGATATGATCATTTACTACATAACGAGCTCCAGCTGAAACCAAAGCAATATTCCCAGAATTTGTAGTGCCAAAGTTAAGAATATCGGCCCCTTCAAAATCGCTGGCAGTTCTATTTCCACTTGAAATATTGACTTACCCATTGAATACATATATTCCTACGTTAATCTATGAAACTAAACCAGATATTTCAAAAAAGTGTTCTCGTATACATCACTCTAGACTCAAAGGTAGTTATTCCTGTATTTTAAGGTCAAAACTCAGCACAACTGAACTTTCCTTTTAGAAAGACAATCAAACTAAGTAGCCCCAAAGCGAGTAGTGGAAAATTCTTTGATCCCTTCTTCTAAAGCTTCAATGTTCCAATCAATTACTGCATCAGCTTTAATGGATAACACAGCCGGTAATCCCTCTCCTTCCGCAGGAGCCATCGCTAAAGGGGATACCCCATACATCTGACAAAGATGCATAGCGTATTTGATCCAAAACTCACTCGAAATATACATACGCGGGAGAATTAAGGCGCAATTTGAGCTACGAACTTGGATTTCCATTATTCCTTTTAATTTTTGCATTCCCGAAGAAGAGTCGAGATCAATAGCGGGCTCATATTCCGGTAAGCTAATAATTTCGATATTAAAGCGTTTTATTCTTTTCAATAAACCAACTAAACGAATATATTCTTCGTTGGCAGACCAAGCATGACTAACAAATATATTAAACGTTCTTACATACGGCATATTTTAAATTAAATCCTCAAATGATTTATTATTATACTGAGTTTGCTATTGCCTATCTAATTCCAAGTTATTTTGAGGTTATGAATCAACCGGGTGCCTAATTTAGAGATGGTTACCATCAGGGTCTTTGAAAAGAATAGATTCACCCTTACCTAGAATCATGGTCCTCGAAACGGAATATTTTCAGATTTTCAACTCCTCAACGATCTTAGGAAATTGCTCGCGCTTTGTCCCAAAAGCAATATGAGCGTAACCTTCTTCTCTAAAGCAATTGATTGCGCTTTTCATTTCCAGACTGCGGCACTCAAAAAAGTGAAGTTTCGCCCTACCGCTGTCGAGTATGGAAAGTCGAATTTCGTCATCGTAGCGTTGCGCGACTCCAAAGTCCAAAACTTAATCGTAAAATTTTTCAGCATAATCCAAATCCTAAACGTTCATTCCAATACGATGAACAACATCGAACTTTATAAAACATCCATTCTTCATAAAATAGCGATAAGTTTTTAATTGATAGTAGCAGAGGCAAATACTTTGACTGTTTTATAAATAAACTCTTTGGTAAAATTATTTTTACTAAGAAATAGTAGCCATAACAACAGTTAAAAAGCGGTGACTTAGTAAATCATCTTGAATCAATCTATAGTCCTTGTAGCATTGTCCAAGTATTTGTGCTATAGTGAGTTAGAAACGATGGATTGAAAGTAATATTTGGCAAATTCCATGGGGAATTTTGCCTAGGGAAGTTCAAGCAAAGATTAGAAGTTAATATTTCCTGGCCACATATTGGCTGGTTTTTTGACCTGTAACTCCTCCTTGGGATCCATCCCAACAATCCAGGGTCTTGATTGCCCTGAAAGGGCAAGCATGCATGAGGTCCGGGTTTATGACGATTCCGGTAAGTTAAAAAAAGTAATTTCGGTCAACGAGTTGAAAAAGAGATCCGATCTGCAGGTTGAATCTCCAATGTTGTTCAAGAAGAACCGTCCAGCGGCAAAAACAGAAGTACCTCTAAAAAAAACCGCTAAGTCCTAATTCTTCCGAAAGATCCATTACCACCGTATTCGTCCAAGAAAAACCAGATTTTAAAGATACAAGACCAGGAAATGGCTGGGAGATTTATCCTTGCCTTTATAATTACGCGCGTCTTCTCCTATGGAGACTGGACGCGATATGTATAATTCCAGAAAAGGAACCTACTTTGACCACACCAATTCTTTCCGCAGATGTGTGCGGATTTAAAACGCTTGAACTTATTTCCCCAATCCGCAAAGCTATCACTGAAAAACGTTATTCTCAGCCTACACCGATTCAATCCCAAGCAATTCCTCATCTTATGCAAGGACGCGACCTTCTAGGATGCGCCCAAACCGGAACCGGAAAAACTGGAGCCTTCGCTCTTCCTATTCTTCAGCGTATAGAAAAGTCTGGAAAACCTGCCGGTCCCAATAAGACTTCTTCGTTGATTCTAACTCCAACCCGCGAGTTGGCAGTTCAAATAGGAGAAA
>CAWVUN010000371.1:0-2693 GCA_963932495.1 uncultured bacterium | reverse complement strand
CAAGCAATGTCATTCCCATTCCCAAGGTGAAGCTCGATCCCATTATTAAAGAAATCAAACAACGCCTTCTTAATGAACGAGCAGAAATCATAAAAATTCTGCAAACATCAAAGGAGCTTGAGAGACAAACTGAAGAACTCAATTTCAGTAACGAAATTGACCTAGCTTCCAGTCTTGAAAGTAGAGAGATGGCTTTTACGCTTTCCAGCCGAGATCGTAACGAACTGAAACTAATCGATGAAGCACTTTTTCGTATTGAAACAGGAACTTACGGAATGTGTGTTGATTGCCCTATGGGCAACCCCAGTAAGTTTATTGGTCTAAAAAGACTGGAAATAATGCCTTTGGCGACTCTTTGCGTAGAATGTCAGGAGCTTTTAGAAAAATCCTAAATACACTTTAATATTTTAAACGATTCTACATCGAACTTAAGATATTTTCGCTGTTCGAAATATCTTAAGTTTCAGGCGGGTATTTTAATTCATAAAAATTTAAATTAACTTCTCTCGAATTAGGCCTAGCAACTGATATTTACGAAAACCCGCTAAAAGCCCTAACCAATTATTAGGTAGTTATCTTAGAGGTTATTCAAAACCACTATTACATTTTTATTTTTTTGACGACGTTTATTAACTATTACCGTGGCATTTTTTATACTTCTTACCACTACCGCATGGACATGGATCATTTCTTCCAACTTTTTTATCTTCTCTCTTATAAGTAACCGGCTTGGCCTCTTTTTCAGATCCACCCCTGTGTTCAACCATTTTTCTAGGTTTTTGCTTGGCCTCGACGGGTTCTCCGCTTTCTACAATTTGGACCTTGAATAAAAATTGAACTATCTCTTCTTTCATTCGTTGATTCATCTGAGAAAATAAGTCAAAACCCTCTTTCTTATATTCAGTAAGCGGATTTTTCTGGGCGTACCCTCTAAGCCCAATTCCTTCTTTAAGATGATCCATTGCAAGCAAATGGTCCCTCCATAGGCCATCTAAAACTTGCAGCATTATCATTCTTTCGTTTAATCGAAAAAATTCTAAGTCGACCAACTCTTCTTTTTTCTCATAGTCTTTGGTCACGGTTGCCATAATAATATCGTGAAGTTTTAAGCGATCGCACCCTTCTAACGACAAGCGAGTTTCTTCTTGGAACTCTAACTCACCGTCGTTAATCTTCTTTACCGAAGTTCCAAATTGTCTATTCAAATAAATATCTAAGCGGTCAATATCCCACTCTTCAGGATAAGTATCCTCATGAGCTATTTCTGAGAGCTCTCCATCAAGCGACTCATAAGCCATATCTAATAATATTTCTTTGGGATCTGTAGAAAGTATTTCTTTACGAAGAGCATAAATCACCTCTCTTTGTTTATTCATGACATCGTCATACTCTAAAAGGTGTTTACGAATATCAAAGTTATGGGCTTCTACTTTACTTTGGGCATTAGCCACAGCCTTGGTCACCATACTATGTTCGATAGGCTGACCATTCTCCATACCAAGTTTTGCCATCATCCCAGAAATTTTATCCGAACCAAAAATTCTTAAAAGATCATCTTCTAAAGAAAGAAAAAACCGGGATGAACCGTTATCCCCCTGCCTACCTGACCGACCTCTTAATTGGTTATCAATACGGCGTGCTTCATGGCGTTCAGTTCCAAGAATATGAAGACCGCCAAGGTCTGCGACTCCATCACCTAAAACGATGTCGGTCCCTCTTCCTGCCATATTTGTTGCTATAGTAACGCCGCATTTTTGTCCCGCTTCAGCTATTATTTCAGCTTCTCTTTCATGTTGTTTTGCGTTTAGGACCTGGTGTTTTATGAAATTTTTTTTGAGATATTTACTCAGGAGCTCGGATTTCTCGATTGAAATAGTACCAACCAAAACGGGTTGCCCTCTCTCATTACAATCATTTATCTCCTCTATAACTGCATCAAACTTTTCTTTTTCCGTGCGGTAGATTATATCTGGATTGTCTTTACGAACCATATTTTGATTGGTAGGTATCACGAGAACTTCTAAATTATAAATCGAATGAAATTCCGTCGCTTCCGTATCTGCGGTACCAGTCATACCAGCCAATTTATTATAAATACGAAAGTAGTTTTGGAAAGTTACACTCGCCAAAGTTTGGTTTTCATTTTCTATACTCACTCCTTCTTTAGCTTCAAGAGCTTGGTGGAGACCGTCGCTATAACGTCGCCCTGACATCATTCTCCCCGTAAACTCGTCAATAATTACAACTTGACCTTCGTTTACAACATAATCCACTTCCCTTTTAAATAGAACATGCGCTTTTAGCCCCTGATTAACATGATGAAGATTTTCTATATTTGAGGGGTCGTATAGGTTATCCAAACCTAAGATTTTTTCAACTTCCATAACGCCTTCGTCGTTCAAAGAAACAGACCGCGCTTTTTCGTCTTTCGAATAATGGTTCGGCTTTAGCCTTGGAATCACTTCATTAATCGAATAATATTTATCTGTTGATTCTTCAGAAGGACCAGAAATAATCAAGGGAGTACGTGCTTCGTCAATTAAAATACTATCCACTTCGTCAACAATAGCGAAATTCAAATCTCGTTGAACATAATCTTCTAGGGAAAACTTCATGTTGTCGCGTAAAAAATCAAAACCATATTCATTATTGGTTCCATAAGTGATATCGGCTCGGTAGGCTGCCTTTCTTTC
>CAWVUN010000370.1:0-2694 GCA_963932495.1 uncultured bacterium | reverse complement strand
ACGCGAGGGCGACAGAGTGGTGGGTGCTGAAATTGTAGAGCAAGATAAAACCGTGTTGATTGTTACGGAGTCAGGTTTGGGTAAACGAACAATCGTTGAAGATTATCCAGTTCAAGGTAGAGGCGGGTACGGAGTTATTACTTTAAAGTCTAACGTGAAAACGGGATCGTTAGTAGGTATTCGACAAGTTTCAGAGAATGACGAGATCCTAATAATTTCTATGGACGGTAACATCATTCGATTAAGTGCTAGTGATGTTTCCGTAATTGGCAGGAATACCCAAGGTGTTCGTTTGGTTAATTTAAAGGATTCTAATAAAGTAGTTAGTTTTGAAAAATTGGTTGAATGAAGAGAGTTTTTAGCCCAAGAAGGTTGAAAGCGAGCTGGAAGTCATGCATTTTTTTCTTTTTACTTTTTTTCTTGGCTTGCGCGGAAGACAGAAGTGATAAGTTGATTAAGGAAGCCGACGAGGAATGGATTAAAGGCAATAATCATGGCGCGATAGAAATTTTAAAAAAAGTATTAGTGGAGAGGCCAAAAGGTCCACCCGCGGAAGAAGCTTTATTTCGATTAGGTGAAATAACTTATTATAGTATTGGTAATAGTTCTCAGGCCATTATTTATTTTAAAGAACTCCTTAAAGTTAATAAAAATAAAAAATTTTCTTACACGGCCCAAAAATATATTTCCGAAATAGTAGAGTTTTCTTTAAAAGATTACGATCAGTCAATAATTGAATATCAAAAACTAATAGATAATTTTAATGTTGTTGAAGAAAACGGAGATCATCAATTTCGTATTGCTTCCATATACTATAAGAAGCAAGAATACGACCAGTCTTTAGTTGAATTTCAAATTCTTATAGAAAAATATCAAGACAGCCCAAGAGTTGAGGAATCGCTATTTAAAATGTCGGAAATTTTATACGCTCTTAATCGTTGTCCGGAAGCACTAGAGAAATACAAAGTTTTTGCTAAACAATTTCCCGATAGCTCATTTTTAAGCGAAATGGATTTTGTTATGGCTTCTTGTAAAGAAGAAGATGGCAGATTGAAAGAAGCCCATTTAGCTTTTAAATCTCTTGTTGGGCGATATCCATACACTTCGATTTTAAATATGAAGCTAGAAGGTATCGAAACCAGACTTAAAAAGTCTGGGAATGTTTACAAAAACCTAACTCGTAGTAAGAAACGATAAAATTTTTATTTTTTACCATTATTAAAGTCAATGCTGGATATAAAACGAATACGAGAAAATCCTGAAGAGATATTGACCCTCTTGAAACGTCGCGGAGATGGTTTTGCTGAAAAAATTTCCCAGTTAACGGAAATAGATGCCCTACGGAGAAAATCTCTCAGTGAATCCGAATCTTTAAAAAATCGAAAGAAAACGCTGTCTGCTCAAGTTGGGAAGTTAAAGAAAGAGGGACAAGACGCGACTAGGGAAATGGATGAAGTTAAACAAATTAACGAGTCTATTAAAGGGTTAGATGAAAAAGCGCAATCAAGTGAAGCGGAGATTAAAGATACTTTATTAGAAATCCCTAATATACCAGACGATACTGTCCCAGACGGAAAAGACGACTCGGCAAATGAAGTTTTGCGTATTTGTGGAGACATTCCTCAGTTTGATTTTGAAGTTAAAAGCCATGTGGAATTGGGCGAAGCGCTAGATATTATTGATTTTAAACGCGGCGTAAAATTAGCTGGATCCCGATTCGCCGTATTTAAAGGTCAAGGAGCTCGTTTGATGCGAGGGTTGACTTCGTTCATGTTGGATATACATACCCAAGACAACGGTTATGAAGAAATGTACCCCCCGTTTATGGTGAATCGCGAGACGATGATGGGTACCGGGCAATTGCCAAAGTTTGAAGAAGATTTATTCAAACTTCGAGACGATCCTTATTATTTAATTCCCACAGCGGAAGTACCTGTAACAAACTATCATAGAGACGAGATATTAAAGCAAGGTTCATTGCCGATAAAATACGCGGCTTTCACTCCCTGTTTTCGGAGAGAAGCAGGCTCTTATGGTAAAGATACACAAGGTTTAATTCGACAGCATCAATTTGATAAAGTGGAATTAGTTAAGTTTGTGGAACCAGAGAAGTCGTTTGAGGAATTGGATAAATTGTTAGCCGATGCGGAAGGAATACTGCGTAAATTGGGATTATCTTATCGAGTGGTAGCTTTATGTGTAGGTGACCTTGGGTTTTCTGCCGCGAAAACGTTTGATATAGAAGTTTGGATACCGAGTCAAAACGGATATCGTGAAATATCTTCATGTAGTACGTTTTCAGATTATCAAGCCCGGCGAGCTAAGATTCGCTATAAGAAAAAGGAAGATGGAAAATCTGCATTAGTACATACGATCAACGGCTCCGGTTTGGCTGTGGGTCGATTGCTGGTAGCATTATTGGAAAACTTTCAACAACCAGACGGTTCTGTTACAATTCCTGAACCTCTTAGACCATATATGAATGGAAGCAAAGCAATAAAAATGGCTTCTTAAATCGACAAAAGATTGAGAGTGTTTTTTTATTGTCCTGAGCCGGGTCTCCATATAGAATGAGGCCGCTTTTAAATAAATATTTAAATATTTGTAAAATCGATTAATTTTTTGCGGATGAGATAGCGAGGAGGGATGGCCGAGTGGTTTAAGGCGGCGGTCTTGAAAACCGTTGAACGAAAG
>CAWVUN010000369.1:0-2708 GCA_963932495.1 uncultured bacterium | reverse complement strand
GCTAGGAAAGCCCAATAGTTAATTTGAGCTTTATAGTAGTGAGGAAGAGTCAGTGAAAGTCAAATAATTGATGACTAAATTGATTTTTCCCGTCTCCCCCTGAGTATCGAGTTGATAGAGTTTTCATGTTTTTTCATTTTGAAAATATACGACACTTGCTTGTTTTTAGAGAAAAACAAATTGGTTGGAATAATATCAGATAGGGATCTGAAAAAGATTTTAGGGCCTAAAAGAAAATTTGTTGGAGAATCAGAGGGAACTACTTATACGTTAGCTGCGCGAAAAGTTAACACTATAATGCAACAAGGCGTTATAACCATTGGCCCAGAACGAAGAGTGGCAGACGCAGCGGCTATTATGGCCAATAAAAAAATCGGAGTGTTGCCTGTTTTACAAAAAGAAAAATTAGTGGGAATCATTACCGAATTTGATATCTTAAAAGCCTTTGTCAAGTTGAGTGACGATATCGCTAACACAGGAAAATAAACTCTTACTTTTAAATCAATAAATACGAAACTATTTTATGCTCGTTTTTGCGAAAGACATTAACTTAAAAAACCATATTCATGCCTTAGAAGATTCTAATTCCGAGTTAAAAAGTTATATGGAGTATCAACGAAAGTTGTTTCCTTATACGATTTTTCGTGGAGGGTTAGATTTAGCTTATAAAGAGTTAGACGATATATTAAATTATGTAGATAATGGTTACAAGGCCCCTGAAGATTCGGCTAGAAAAGAATTTCCTGAAGATGTGGATGACTGGTTTAAAGGACAATATCCTTGGTCGAGTTCTTTTCTTAACAAGGACTCTGTTCATTCGGTTTTAGTTGTTTTAATTAAGGGGATGGAGTCGTATAGAACCTACGAGTTTCTAAATGCTTATCACTGGATGGTTTTATACGATGTGGTTCATAGTGCGATTAGTTTTTACAACGAATTATTAACTTTTTCGCCAGAACGAGCGACAGATATTAAATTGAGTCAAAAAATTCCTATTCAATTTAGCGATTTTATTAACAATTATTGGCATCAATTGGATTTTATGGTTATGTCCAAGCCAGATTACCTGCATGAACGGTTATTGGCAAAAAATCGACCTATTGAAGAAGCCTTACGCGGATTAATGAACGAAGGGAATAATCCGGCGGATGCTTTAGAAAAAGTTGCTGAAAAATTTTCATTAGAGCCTGCGACCTTGTCTTGCTTGCGTCACGAAAGAGTTACCGAGAGATTATTAGAATTACGATCTGTGCCGATGAAGGAAGATCCCTATAATTTATCGAAGGATATTTGTGGAGAAAATGGCGATTTAATGGGACTGAGCAATTTAGACGCAGACTTCTTTCTTAATTACCAATTGATGAATGCCCAAAAAGATCTTTAAGGAAACACCTAAATTATTTTATGAGTCAATACATCGTAATAGTTAACTGGCGTGGAAGCGACACTGAAAATGCGACTCCTAAATTATCAAAGGTTTTTCGTATAACTCCGAACCGCGCTGCAAATGTTATGGAGGACCTTGCTCAAGGAAATCCTTGGCAGTTTGAAAGAGCTATTTCTGATAATCAAGCAAATCAGGCACAAGCATATTTAAGTCAGTTGGGCTTTGAAGTAGAACTATACCCAGTTGACAAAGATCAGAAAAGTGCAGAAGTTCCTCCAGAGCAAGTTTCAGCGGTTCCACCGCCTCTAACTCAGCCAGAAACTAAGGGGTCACTTTTTTCCAAATTTAAATCAGTAGGGCTTTCAAAAACTCAAAGCGAATCAAAGTTACCAGTAGCTCCTGAACAAACTGAACCAGTAAGTGAAAAGGAACCTAAAAAGCCGTTTTTTTCAAAGCCAACATGGATAGGGGGCGGTCAAGAAATGCCTATAGAGGCTAAAAGTATGCCTGAGCCTGAGGCAGAGACCGAACATCAAGCAACCGAGGCAGATACAAAAGCTGATTCGAATAATTTAGCTGACGAGTTGAAGTTAAGTCGAGAATTTGAAGAAATAGCCTCTTTATTGTCCAAGGTTGGTGATTCTATTCGGTCTAAAAAAGAAGTTGAAGAAGTGTTTTCAGTGCCTACTAGAATTGAGGAGCCTCCTCCTTATAAGCGTGGGTATCAATCTGAAGAAGATGAACCAAAGAAGATTAGGACTTCGCCTATCGCTCAATTGTTCATGTTGCTGTTTATCTTTTTGATTTTAGCTTTAGGAGCAATTCCTTACTGGCAAGGTATGCAGATCGAAATTAAATTTAACCAGCTGCCTGTTCAGATTGCTAAAACTGGAGATATGGTTTGGATAAATAGCAGTTTCACCCGAAGTTGGTTTGGGTCTGAAGCGGAAAATATATTGAAATTTCCTAAACAGGGATTTACTTTTAAAATGACCCATCGAATCTCGCATGGGATATTTTTTTTTAAAGAATTGCTGGCAGGGGATCCTAAACGGAATGTTCTTAAAATTCTTGATGGAAAAGTTCGACCTTATTTGGGACAAGGAATATTACGTTCAAAGATTACTTATGTGAGTGAATCTTCTGATTTTAATAATTTACCGCGGATGCAAATTAAAACTCATATCAAGTTGGACGGTTCCATTGCTGGAGATTTTAATATTCCAATTTATAAAAATCCGCCTGGTCATCCATTTTTCTTGAGTTGGCAGGGACTTAAAGGGACGGCGCGAATTTCTTCCGATTTAAAAAATGTAGGAAT
>CAWVUN010000368.1:0-2732 GCA_963932495.1 uncultured bacterium | reverse complement strand
AAAATATCTTAGAGCAAAACGAAATATTAAAAGAAATCTCTCAAATTGTAGGCGGAAACGGCGGCGGGCGCCCAGACATGGCGCAAGCAGGAGGATCTCATCCCGAAAACTTGGATAAAGCCCTGGAACAAGTCACCCAACTGATAGAAAAAAGTTAATTTTTTCCTAAACAAAAAAACGATAATACCAATATTTACTATCCGTAAAAAATGTTTGCGAAGTGCAAACGCTTCATTTATTCTATTTTTAACTCCAAATAAAACACCTTAAGCATTAGAGGAAAACACATGAGTTTAAGTCCTAAAAAGAAAGCCGACATGGATGCCAAATGGCAAAAGATAGCTGCCAAAGCTGTCACGCAAGAAGACTTCAAGAAAAAACTCTTAAAAGATACACTCGGCGTCATGAAAGAACACGGTTTGGAATTACCCGAAACTATCAAAGTCAGCGTCTCCCCCGACAAAGTAGTCAACATTGGAATGCCTGAAGGGGACGATGAAGCACTAAAAGCTGAAGCCACTTGGTGGCGCTGGCGTATGACAGCAATTAAGGAGTTCGGACACGAAGTAGAAAGAGAAGAAGAAGTTGCTCCTCTAAGCGAAGAAGGAATTTAAAGTTTTTCACTTTCCCCAGAGCAAACAAAATGCGCCTGTAGCATAGCTAAATAATGTGTTGGCCTCCGAAGCCAAAGGTCGCGCGTTCGAATCGCGCCAGGCGCACCATTCCAGATTCACCCCCCTCAAGTCGTTCAAAATCCCAAAAAAGAGTCTAGTTGCCGATGTTCGAAACAGTTCTATTAAATCTCCCTAAACAGACAACCGCAATCCTTGACTTTTTCACTTAAAATAACCTTCTGCTCTTCCAGCTTTCGGATTTAATTCTCATAAGGTAATCCTCAGTTTATAACAATATTTCTACTCGTTGGAAAACGAAGAATTAATGATTGAAAAATTTGAGCCCTATTGACTTTGATTTAAAAAGTCCTATATTTTCAAACAGTTAAAAACATTACAAACAATTCTTTAAGGATGACATATGGCTTGGCATTTGTTAGCAAACTTTAGTCAGATTGGGGTAATATCATCTTTAGCGGGTCATTCAGCAGCAGCAACTCAAGGAGCTTGCCACAATTTTGCTATTAACTGGATCAGCTTAATGAATGAGGATCCTACAGCTACTGCAGAAAAAAGCCGTAAAAGAATGACTCAGTTATCTAAAGGAAAAGGTGGAGGGAATCCGGTTCTGCAGGCCGCTTATTCTCGACGATGGAAAGCAGGGGATTATCAAAAAGCCGACGAAATGATGATAGCAATTCGCGGGCTTCAAGAAAAGGGAATGGCTATCGATTATTCAGCTTTTAATTTACCAAAATTTAAAGAGGCCGTGTCAACCTCGCCCGAATACTCCGGGATTATTTATTCTTTTTGGTTTGCCGGTTCTGTTGTAGGGGCATCTGGAGGAGGCCATTCGATTGGATTTTATCGCGAACTCATTGCCAGAAGAGGACTACTGATTAAAGATACAGACTACACTATATGCTTCGACCCCAATTTTGGAGAGATGTATATTCCCGATGCCGAGTTTAATTCTTTTTATGGTTGGATTGTTTCTGCTTACGGAGCATTTCAATTACAAATGGCCAAAGGCGTGGAAATGAAATGATTCTATTCTTTAAAATTTCCCACCTTCCCAACTTTGGTTAAATATAATTGCTTAGTTTGATTTCCTACAAATACATACGCATTGACTTAAGAAGGCTGTATTTGCTTTTTTTGTTATATGACCATCTTCTATTTATTCTGTTAAATAACAATACACCTTCAACCCTCGCTGGGGAAACAAAAGCATAAAAAAACTAAATTGTGGTGGGTTTATAAAAGAAAAAAACCTCGAAGTAAAAAATCCGAGACCCAATTTTTTGTAGTAATACCCACTTGTTAAGGAAACGCTTTTTTAGCTAGTGTCATTTTTTTAAAAAACACATGTCGCTACTTTAAAAATCGATTTTTAAATCTTTGAGTTTTTCTAGGGTTTTTCAGTGGGTGAGATCGTAGTGGACGGGAGTGATGGTGATGTAGTTTTTGGATTGGAAATATAAGTACCGCTGGCACCATTTTTTATTTAGGTCTAGAACAACTTCACCTCGCATCCAATAATAAAGGCCACTTCGTGGGTCATTCCGTTTTTCAAATTGATCTTCTACTTTCATCCCTCATAATTTAACTGCTAACTATTTTAACTACCATTTCGAAAATATAGGATCAAATAAACATTGCCTCATCACGCCAACAGTACATTCAAAATCAAAAGGCACGAGCCACTAGTATTTCGTCGATGCGCGTTGTGTAGCAAGGTGTTTTTCTTTCTGATTTTGGTTTCCATTTTTTATCCAGACATTCTGACTACTTTTTTAATTTCCGTAAACTAACCGTTTGTGTCATAAAATATTTTATACGAACAGCATACATATAAGAAGATAGCTTCTGAAGTGCAAAGCTTATCTAATTTATTTATGGTTCAGAGCTAGTTGATAGGACTAATGCACAAATATTATTTAGCCTCAATAATTGAATAAGAGCTGTATCTTAAAGCTTAACGTCAAAACCTTGGACGATTTAAAAATGTTAAGAAAAAACTAGAGTACTTTAAAAATAATATTTTATTAACGCCTAATAATCTATCTTAAGCTCTTTGAGCTTTTCTAGTGTTTCGTAGTGGGTAAGATCATAATG
>CAWVUN010000367.1:0-2745 GCA_963932495.1 uncultured bacterium | reverse complement strand
TTTTTTATAAATTCTTCCTAATTTGTCATTATAAACTACATGCGCGTTGGTTATAACCAAACCGTCTTTGCGGATAATAGCTCCAGTGCCTAGGCTATGAGTCCGAGTATTATATTCAGCTGCAGTCACCAGAACTACCGCATCGGCGGTTTGCCTATAAATATTCTTAGGAATGAAGTCTGCTGCAAATGTAGGAGTCGTAAACCCCAATATCAAGACGCAAAAAAATTTGACCATTAACGGCTATCCTTCTTTAGAACTTCTGATTCCATTTCTTCGTGTAACTTGTCAGCTCTTTGTTTGACTGCATTTCTTACAGTTTCTGAGAGCTCTTTATATCTATCGAGATTTTCTTTAAATTTTTCTAAGTCTAAGCGCGCTAAAGAAAACATCTCGTTACGATAGGAATGTTCCCAATGATCAATAATTTGGACTCCCGATAATGTGGCAGACGTAACCGTTTTAATTACAGATTCTACATTCTGTTCTTCCGAAGAAGCTTTGATATCGCCAACGGTTGATGATGCCTGGTAATCTTTGGTGAGCGATTTTGTATAAAACTCAAATACCTTTGCAATGTCGTTACGAGCTCGGTCGTCTGCAGCAGTTCTTTGAAGAGAATAGTTTTTTATTCCTGAAGCAGATCCAACTCCATAAAAAGCTCTACCATTGCTGTCTTCTTTAGCTCCGCCTCCTTTGATAACCCAATTTGGAGCTTCGGCTTCTTCAAGGGTCATACGTTTTGGTGGACCGCTGGAACAACCTACCGCCATGAAGGCAATCATTGTGAGTGAGATAATAAAGTGGGATGTGTATTTCCGAACCATAATTCCCTCCTAATATTGAATCGTTGCATTAACTTTATAAACTTTAAATTGTTTCGTTTAAAGAACATACAATTTTAATGCCAAAAAAATGAAAGACTATATGAAAGTTTTTATCCTCAGAAGGTCACATACATATGTCGAGAATTTTAAATCATTGTTTTGGGTAAAGGCAACCTTTTTACTTTTAGCCGATAAAAAGCAAATTATAATTACAAAAACTTTAAGGGAATAAAATTTAAAAAGATGTTGATGTATTTTATGTAAAATATTGATTTTTTTGTCTTTATTCTTTAATTTGGTTTTGATAGTTAATAAAATAAATAAAGAAGTAAAATTAAATTATTCCAGATCGAGATTTGGGAATATTTTTTGCTTTTTTTTTGTTAATTTGAGTTTCAATTCTACCTTTTTGAGGAAATACTCCTTTGTTGATACGTGTTATCTATTATTCGACCATTTTAGGACTGTTTTTGCTTCTTACTGGGTGTGGGAAAACTTTGCAAGGTTTTGGAGTAAAAGGGGAAAAAAGCTCCTCTCAAGCTACGGCAAAAGTGACAAAACCAGCTCCCGGTTGGATTGTTGGCCGTGGCCACCCAAAATACCCAGAAGCTTTGAATTTAACTGGTGTTGGGTTTTCTGAGAGAAATCATGTTGCGGCGAACGAATCAGCTCGAGCTGAATTGGCAAAAAACCTTAAAGTTAGGGTTCAATCTATACTAAGAGATTATTCTTCCGAGAGTAAATCGCGAATTGATTTAGCAATTAAAACTCAAGTAGATACGATTTTAGAGGGGGTAGAAATAAGAGACGGTTGGTATGAGCAGAGGTCAAAGGTTTACTACTCGTTAGCTATTTTAAATCGAAAAATTGCTTCTGATCTTGTGGACAGTAAGGTCCAGAATATTTCTAATAGTCTAAGAAATTTGTTAATCAGCGGAAAAAATGAGGAAAAAAACGGTAGAGCCTTAGATGCGCTTGGGTTTTATGTTTCGGGTTATGTTAAAACAAGAGAGTTGGCGTCGTTAAACAGCGCTAAAAGGGTTATTGTTAAATCGCCTCAAACTTCTGAGACCAAGGATTTAACTGATTTTGGAATCCTTATAAGGCAAATAGCTAATGGTATAAACATACAAATTATGTCAGGTAATAATCAGAAATTGACACGATCTAAAGGTATATTAGAACCGTTAGTTTCAAAAGTTAATTTAAAAAGATCGGGAAAACCTGTTTTTGGAGTTCCCGTTAAAATGAGTTATGAAAAAGGTGATGGAGATATTGATTATGAGGTAACAAGCGGAGCGGATGGTCTTGTACAAGCTCAAGTTAGAAATATCAATTCATCGAAGGATAAAACTCATACCGTGTTTGCGCAAATTGATTATGAAAAAATTGCATCCCGTTTTGACCGGCAAATAGTTCAAACTTTTTTAACTCCATTAAAAAATCAAAAAGTTAGTTTCTCATATTTTATTGATCTTCCGCGTTGGGCTGTTAATAAGTCAGTTAAATGGAAACAAGGAATAGCCGAATTAGTTAATCAGGTTATTCAAAACTTGCCTCCTAGAGGATCTCCTGCCATTGGAATTTTCGAATTTCGAGATTTGCGTTTGAATCGTCCAACGCCTTTCAGCAGAATTCTTAAAGAAGATTTTTCAACATTAATGGTTCAGGCGCAAGATTTGGAAATCAAACAATTGCCTTCCAATGACAAAAAAATGTCCATTCCTGAATTCGCAAACAAAAATAAGTTAGATTACTACGTAATGGGTAGCTTTCGTTTAGAACGCGGTGGATTGGAAATGAGAGCTCAACTGATTCGGACTAATACAGGCAATATTGTGTCTTCTGGTTATGGACAAATTGCAAGAGAAGAAATTCATCCCGATGATTTATCTGAGGTAGAGAACCCAATGGCCTC
>CAWVUN010000366.1:0-2763 GCA_963932495.1 uncultured bacterium | reverse complement strand
GGGAGGAGTTCCTATTGGACTCACTAATTGCCTTAACTTTGGAAACCCAGAAAAACCTCAGATCATGTGGCAATTCGAACAAGCTGTTCAGGGCATTGGAAATGTTTGTAACTATTTTCACGTTCCTGTAGTTAGCGGAAATGTCAGCTTATACAATGAAACAAAAGGGAAATCAATTTATCCCACTCCCATAGTTGCCGCAGTAGGTTTATTAGAAGACCAGACCAAACATTGCACACAATGGTTTAAGCGACCTGGCGACCATGTAGCTCTTTTGGGACTAACATTGGAAGAAATCGGGGGAACGGAATACTTAGAAAGCTATCTGGATTTGTGCCAAGGCAGCATTCCCGCTTTGGATATCCAATATGAACGAAAAGTTCAAGAGTTGTGTATCGATTTAATCCAAAATGATTTAATACAATCCGCTCACGACTGTTCAGATGGCGGATTATCAGTGGCTATTGCAGAGTCTTGTTTCTCTGGCCCCAATGAGTCTTTAGGAGCTACCTTGAAAATGAACACTTCAATCAGAAATGATGCCATGATGTTTGGCGAGTCGCAATCGCGCATCGTCATTTCTTACTCTCCAGAAAACCAAGCGATTATTGAAGAAAACGCCAAAAATGCCGATTTATATTTTTTGACTCTTGGAAAAGTAGAAGGAACCGATCTGACAATTCATATCAACGACAAACAATTTATTAAAGAAAAAGTCTCAACGCTTGAAGCGGCCTGGAGGGAGCCTTTGAAACGCTATGGAGGATAAGTTTCATGATGAATGCGGCGTGGTGGGAGTATTTGGTCATCCAGAAGCGGCAAACCTGGCTTACTTAGGATTATATGCGCTTCAACATCGCGGACAAGAAAGTGCTGGGATAGTTTCTTCCGATGAGAGTAAGGTCTATGTTGAACTTGGAACCGGGTTGGTAGCGGACGTTTTTAACGAAGAACGCTTATTGCAACTTCCAGGAGAAATTGCAATCGGCCATAACCGTTATTCAACAACAGGGGAAAATCATTTAAAAAATGCACAACCTTGCTTAATTGAATACCGAGGCGGTCCTTTAGCTTTGGCTCACAATGGAAATTTGGTCAATGCCGATTCAATCCGGCATAGTTTAGAATCGTCTGGTTCTATATTCCAATCTACTAACGATAGCGAAGTCATTCTGCATCTGATAGCTAAAAGCCAAAATGCAGTTTTTATAGACAACGTTATAGAAGCACTTTCGCAAGTAAAGGGAGCTTATTCAATCTTACTTTTGACAAAAGATAAAGTTGTCGCCGCCAGAGATCCAAAAGGCTTCCGCCCGCTTTGTCTTGGCAGATTAGATGGCGCTTACATTTTAGCTTCTGAAAGCTGTGTTTTGGACTTGGTAAACGCAGAATACATCCGAGAAATCAATCCAGGCGAAATTGTACAAATTGATAAATCGGGTTTACAAACGTTTTCGCCTTTTGGAGAGCAGCCTAAAAAATCATGCGTTTTTGAACACATTTATTTTGCACGTCCCGACAGCCTCGTTTTTGGCGAAGATGTTTATCAAACAAGAAAAGCTATGGGAAAAGCACTCGCTGAGGAGTGGCCTGTGGAAGCAGACATAGTAATGCCGGTACCCGACTCCGGAAATATTTCAGCATTAGGATACTCTGAAAAGTTAGACATTCCTTTCGAAATGGGTTTAATACGAAATCACTATGTAGGAAGGACATTCATCGAACCACAGTCACAAATACGCGACTTTGGCGTCAGAGTAAAACTTAACGCAGTAAAAAATATAGTAAAAGGTAAGCGAGTTGTGGTTATCGACGATTCAATCGTGAGAGGAACCACAAGTCGAAAAATCGTAAAAATGATTCGAGATGCAGGAGCTAAAGAAGTCCATGTTCGTATCAGTTCGCCTCCCAGTTTACATCCCTGCTTTTACGGAATAGACACTCCAACCAAGCAAGAACTGATCGCTTCGACAAAAACAGTCGAAGAAACAGGAGAATACATCATGGCAGACTCATTACACTATATTAGTTTAGATAAAATGATGTCCATCTTTAAAAACACCCAAAATAATTATTGCAAAGCTTGTTTTGATGGCGACTACCCAATTCCTAAAGAACACTTTGAGCCCAACTTCAATCAACTCGACTTATTCTCAAAAAAATAATATCCCACCAAAAATTTCAAACCAGAACTAAATTATTCTGTTAGAACCGATTCTTCATCTTCCCCTTTTTGGACTTCAGATTTTACAGTCTCAACCGATTCTAAAACTTTCGAAATCGCTTCCAAGTCTTTACTATAAGTTTTCAACGACGTCTCTATCTTTTTCTGAGATGCCAACGCTTTGCTGAAATAATCTTTGATCGCTAAATAATCAGACCTTTTTAAAAGCATCGGTTCATTATTATCATTTAATTTTTTTTCCAATTTCGCAATCGATCGACTTTGGGAGTTATTGGCAGGCAACCCGCTGAATAGTTTTTGCAATGCCATATCAAGCGTCTGTTCCATAGCAATTTGATCTTCATATCCTACGATGACTCGTTTTAATTCGGGAATCTTTCCCGCATCGGCTTTTAAATACAAAGGCCGAACATAGATCAATGACTCTTCAATCGGAATAACTAGCAAGTTACCCTGGATAACGCTAGACCCTCTTTGATCCCAAAGCGAAATCTGCCTCGACACTTCGGCATCCTGATTGATTCTGGCAACAATTTGATTCGGTCCATAAACCAATCGTTGTTTTGGAAAAGTATAAA
>CAWVUN010000365.1:0-2767 GCA_963932495.1 uncultured bacterium | reverse complement strand
TGATGGATGCTAAAAACTTTGTTATTAAAGGAAACTTTCCTTTGAGGGGTACTGAATTAGATTTCTGAAGGGATTATACTAAGCAAAGGTAATGAAAAAGTCAATTTATGGAACCGTTGCTTTTTTACAAATTTTTTTTTAACGCTATTAGTGATAAATTTAAAAATACATCAACTCAAATGACAAATTAGAATTTAAATCATGGGCGAAACTTTAAACGGGAAAAATATTGTTTTGGGTGTTTCTGGCGGGATTTCTGCCTACAAGTCTGCAGATTTGTTGCGGTTGTTAATGAATGAAGGGGCTTCTGTTAAAGTAGCAATGAGCTTAAATGCCAAAAAGTTTGTTACGCCATTAACTTTTCGCGCTCTATCAAGATCTCCAGTTTACCATGATATTTTTGAGGAAATAGGAGACGCTGGAATGGAGCATATTCGCTTTGCTCAAGAAGCGGATATGATGCTTATTGCTCCAGCTTCAGCGAATACTATAGCAAAAATGGCCAATGGCTTTGCTGACGACGCGCTATCGACTTTATTTGTTTCTTTTTCTGGAAAAATTCTTGTTGCTCCCGCAATGAATGACCAAATGTATGCTAATCCAGCAGTTTTAGACAATATTAATAAATTAAAGAGACGTGGTGTTTATATTATTGAGCCAGAAATTGGGAAGCTTGCATGTGGCTCAGTGGGAAAAGGTAGATTGGCCGAAATAGAGAAAATTTTAGATTCCGTTATTAAGGGTTTTGAAAAAAAAAATGACTTATCGGGTATTAATATTGTCGTTACGGCAGGTCCTACTCGAGAACCCATAGATCCTGTGAGATATATCTCTAACCGTTCTTCGGGGAAGATGGGATATGCTATAGCTTCGGAAGCGGTCAAACGTGGTGGTTGCGTTACTTTAATTAGCGGTCCTACAAACCTTATTTCTCCACCGGGAGTTGAAACTTTATATTGCGAGCAGGCTGAAGAAATGAGGGGATTGGTGATAGAAAATTTTCCACAATGTCAAGCGTTGATAATGACTGCCGCTGTAGGAGATTTTTCTCCCGAATGCTATGAAGAAAACAAGATTAAGAAAAATTATTCTAATAGAAACATTTTAAATTTAAAATTGAATCCTGATATTTTAGGGGAAATTGCGACTGAAAAAAAAAACCAAATTGTAGTTGGGTTTGCGGCTGAGTCCCAGAATTTAGTAGAAAATGCTTTTGAAAAACTTCAAAAAAAATTATTAGATTTGATTGTCGCGAATGATATTGTAAAACCAGGAATAGGATTTGATTCAGATTATAACGAGGCGACTTTGATTAAGGGTAATAATCAAATCAAGCATTTAGAAAGAATGCCTAAAACGGAATTAGCGAATCTGTTACTCGACGAGGTAGTTGGTTTGATTGCAGAAAGAAATTAATGCAATTGATTTTAGTAAAGGAGAGATTGATTACTTAGAGCTTTTTGCGCAACGAAAACCCACGGTTTTGCTTTTTAGTTTAGGAACTGTTGCATTGCGGAAGGTTACTTTTACGTCACCTTTATTATTTCTCCAGCTACCACCTCGAATGACTTTATATTGGCCTATGTTTGGTCCTTTTGGGTTTTTTTCGGGAGAGAAAAGGTAGTATTCTGCGCTGTGCCAATCTTCAACCCATTCAGATACATTGCCAGATAGGTCGTATACTCCTAAACCAGATTTCCCTTCTTCATATGAGCCAACAGTCGTCGATTTCTTTATATGGTTATCAAAGTTTAATTTATTTGGATTGGGAGCATCATCTCCCCATGGGTAGTTAATAGGTTTTTGACCCCGCGCCGCTTTTTCCCATTCCGCCTCCGTTGGCAGTCTTTTATTTTGCCACTTACAAAAAGCCGAAGCTTCTTTCCAAGTGATACCTACAACAGGCTGATTGGGCTGATTAAAGTCTGGATTTTTTGAAAATAAAGGTCTTTTTCTTTTTTCAGCCTCAACATACTTTTGAAATTTGGCGTTAGTAACTTCAAAAATATCAATATAAAACGCGTCAATGAATACCTTATGAGCAGGGTTTTCTGGTCCTAATCCATGTCTGTCTGTATTTAATATATCCAGTATGTTTATTTCGGAAAGTGACTTCAGATCTCCCATTAGGTAAAAACCTTCAGGTATTGGGACCATTTTATCATAAACCTGTTGAGAAGAGGCTTCCCTAGATGTGCTAATAAGGAAAATAAGAAAAAAAAGAAGAATGTGGAGATTAATGCGATGCAAAGGCTTTTTGGGGTCTGTTTTGAATTTTCCTAATTTTAGCTATCTTAAAGGTATAATTCAAGTATTTCAATTAATAATAATGAATTAAAACGGGATTTATTCTATTTAAAGAGGTATAAATATAAAAAAACAGGTTGATATAATATTTTATCCTCTTAGCATATTACCTTTATTCGTTAATATCCAAGGGATATTAATATCTGTATAAAAATATAGATTTGCTAATGTTTGTGCCGATGGTGCTGAGATGCCATTTTCTAGCTCTGATAAAGTACCTAAACCGATCTTGATTTTTTTTGCGAAACCTGAGACGTTTAATCCTGTTGATTTTCTAAAAGTTCTAAGTCGTTTTCCAACTGCTTTCTTAAATCGTTCGGTTTTTTGAATTTGATCGTTCTTTGAGTTTGTTGAAGCGATGTTAAGGTCCTCCACACTTTGACAATCAAAAGGTGAGTGATTCAGAATCTCCAAAACGGTTAATGTTGATTAAGTGATTGATGAAAATAAATAAAAATCA
>CAWVUN010000364.1:0-2768 GCA_963932495.1 uncultured bacterium | reverse complement strand
GGAAAAGAAGTTAATCTTGTAATAGCCGATTTAGACGTCGGTTTGTTGTTTGTATTCGCTATCGCCTCCATTGCAACATATGGTTATGTAATCGCAGGTTGGAGTTCCAACAATAACTGGTCTCTTTTGGGTTCCATGAGAACTACCGCTCAAATGATTTCCTACGAAGTCACTATGGGATTGACAATTATTGGCGTTCTAATGGTTTACGAGACCATGAAACTTACGGAAATTGGAGCGGCTCAAGAAAGTTTTTTCCATTGGGGTATCTTCTTACAACCTCTAGGTTTCATCATGTTTTTGACCGCATCCATTGCGGAGAACAAACGAATTCCTTTTGATGCTCCAGAAGCAGAATCTGAGCTTATAGCTGGCTATTTCACAGAATACAGCGGATTAAAGTTTGGCATGTTTTTTATGGCTGAATTTATTGAAATGGTGACCATTAGCGCAATTGTTACAATCTTATTTTTTGGCGCTTGGCACATTCCTTTTATTACATCCGCGACGTTATTGTCTATATTTGACTTATTAGGAACCACCGGATCAAACCTCATTCTTATGCTAATCCATGTTGGTGTGTTTTTTACTAAAGTGATTTTCTTTATATGGTTTCAAATGACCATTCGATGGACGCTACCAAGATTCCGATATGATCAAATCATGGACCTTGGCTGGAAAATCTTGTTACCTCTATCTTTGGCTAATATCCTTGTTACGGGATTGATTTTAATATAATTCCGTCACTAATTATTAAGGGCTTATCATGGCATATTACGTAAACCGGAATATAAAGCTGACTTTTTGGGAAAAGATTTATATCCCTGAGATTATTAGAGGTATGATCATTACCTCCAAACATTTTTTTGGCAATCTCTTTGGTTTCATTCCATTTTTATTAGGAAAGAAAAAAGAACGGAAAATTTTTACCGTTTATTATCCTGAGGAAACGGTTGAATACCCAATTGCTTACCGTGGACGCCCTGTTTTAGCAGTTAACGAAAAAGGAAACTTTAATTGTGTCGCTTGTGGGTTATGCGAAGCAGCTTGTCCAGCTTACTGCATCGATATCACTCCTGGATGCGATAGTGGGAAGCAATTCGAGATTGAACGATACCCTGAGAAGTTTTCAATCGATTATGCAATTTGTATTTTTTGTGGAAACTGCGAAGAAGCTTGTCCTGAAGAAGCTATCTTCATGAGCAACGATTGTGAAATCTCGATGTTGGATCGTAGAAAAATGAAATATGATAAAGAGCAGTTAGCTACCCCAGTTTCTGAACTAAAAGACCGGATTGAGTTTGTCCGAAGTCTTACGGCTAAATGGAATTACCGAAATTAGAACTAAGTTAATACTCGGACGATAATAAAAATATGGAACAGTTTATTTTTTATCCACTTTCTTTGCTATGCATTGTTTTTGCCATTGGGGTAATAGTTAATAAAAGCCCTATTAATTCGGCAGTATCTCTAATTGGTATGATGCTCGGCATGGCGGGGCTCTTTGTCTTATTGCATGCGCATTTAATGGCTATTTTACAAGTTTTAGTTTATGCCGGCGCAATTATGGTTCTCTTCATGTTTGTAATTATGTTACTGAACTTAAAAGATGAAGAAAATGAAAATTGGAAAATGCGTGGTCGAAACTTCCTTTTAACTAGCCTGTCCTCCGTTATTGTTGGAATTCTGACTTTTAAGGTGATCGGAGATGGGTTTGACGCATCTATAGGGAAGCCAGCCACTTTGCCTGACACATTCGGAACCACTGCTTCCGTTGGCGAACTGCTATTCACGGATTTTGTACTGCCTTTTGAAGTAGCTTCTATATTGCTTTTAGTCGCTATGATTGGGGCCGTTGTACTTGCCAAAACTAAACTAAATTAAAAAAGAATTACAATGGTCCCTCTTTCCCACTATTTAATTGTTAGCTCCATTTTATTTTTTATTGGCGTACTTGGAGTTTTACTCCGAAGAAACGTTATCGTCGTTTTTATGTCCGTTGAAATTATGTTAAACGCTGTCAATATAAGCTTAATTGCTTTTGACCGGTTTTTGAATCAACACGACGGTCAAGTATTTAGTTTTATGGTCATGGCTGTCGCGGCGGCGGAAGTTTCAGTGGGATTAGCAATTATCATCTCTATTTTCCGCAAAAAACCGACAACCAATTTAGACGAATTCAATTTGATGAAATGGTAAGGAAATAAAATGCTCAGTTTGACTTGGCTGGTCCCAACTTTTCCCCTTCTTGGATCCATTATTAATGGTTTTTGGGGCCTAAAAATTGGTAAAGATAACGTAAGCAAAGTCGCTTGCGGTTCAGTAATACTCTCGTTTATTACTACTCTTATAATTTTAATTGGGTTAATTGGGCTGCCCTCAGAACACCGTATATATGAGCAATTAATGTTTGATTGGATCGTCGCTGGAGACTTTGTAGTCCAATGGGCTTATCAAGTCGATCCTCTTTCCATGGTCATGATGTTGGTAATAACTGGCGTTGGATCACTTATCCACATCTTTTCCATAGGCTACATGAAGGAAGAGTACAGCTACTACCGATATTTTGCCTATTTAAACCTGTTTATGTTCGCCATGCTCATTTTGGTCATGGGGAGTAATTTCCTTTTGATGTTTATCGGGTGGGAAGGCGTTGGTTGTTGCTCTTATTTCCTCATTGGTTACTATTTTGATAAACAATCTGCTTGCGACGCTGCGACTAAAGCTTTCATAGTTAACCGTGTTGGCGACTTTGCGTTCCTTCTTGC
>CAWVUN010000363.1:0-2771 GCA_963932495.1 uncultured bacterium | reverse complement strand
CCAACTAGTAGCCAAGATATATTCAGGAGCCGCAAAGATTCGATTGCTTCTGTAATAAGTCAATTGCCAGATAAATGGTATCCAGATTTTTATTTCTGGATAGAAACAGGATTGGATCCTTATCCTGCCGATCTAGATATATTGGATATTCCTAAAGTTTGTTATTTGATAGATAGTCATCTGCATCTAGAAAAACATATTAAAATCGCAAAAAATTTCGATTACATATTTATTGCACAGAAAGAATATATCTCAAGCTTTAAAGAAGCTGGAATTACCGAAGTGCATTGGCTCCCATTGGCATGCGATCCAGAGATTCATGCTAAAACGGATGTTGAAAAATCTCATGATGTGGTGTTTGTTGGGAGTTTGACTGACCCGCGTAGAGTGGATCTT
This sequence comes from uncultured bacterium, assembly GCA_963932495.1. Lineage (GTDB taxonomy): Bacteria > Nitrospinota > Nitrospinia > Nitrospinales > JAJDAT01 > JAJDAT01. The sequence continues at coordinate 2,375 of CAWVUN010000363.1, read as the reverse complement.
TTGAAAAAAATTGATGCGAATTTCGATTTATCGGTAGAAAGAAAATTTATGGACGAGATGGCGGAAACTTTTAGTAAAGGAAGAATAGTTTTTAACAATGCGATAAAAAACGATCTTAATATGAGGGTTTTTGAAGCGCTTTGTTCCGGATCTCTATTAGTAACTGACCCTGCTGATGGACTGGAAGACTTTTTTCAAGAAGGCAAACATTTGGCCATATATAAAGATGAAACTGATCTTCTAGAAAAGGTTCATTATTATATTGACCGTCCTGAAGAACGCGAAGCTATTGCGGATGAAGGTCGACATGAGGTATTAGAAAAACATACCTATGAACACCGAATCCAATCCATAATGGAAACTTTGAATCGAGCTTTAACGCCTGAAATAATCGAAGTTACAACAACTTCTGTTGAAAAACCAAATAGAGATGAAAATACAGCTAAAGAAAATATTACAGAAATAATTCCAGAGGAGGCCAAAGTTGTTCTTATTGTAGGAGAAGGCATTTCTGAATTAGGTAAATCGATAAAGGAAAATCGGGATATTTTTGTTGCAGGTATTGAAGAGAACTCTGATTTGAAAGAATCTGCAAAAATAGAAATAGACGATGTTGTTTGCGGTTCAGTGGAGACTATCGATATTCCATACGATGACCAAAGTTTTGATTGTATCCTAGTTGTGAGGGCTTTGGGAAGATCTGTTAAACCGGTTGCGTTGTTAGAAAAATTTAAAAATCTTCTAAAAACTGAAGGAACTTTGATTGTTAAAGTGCCTAACGTACAATCGATACAAGCGATCAATTATTTGATCGAAGTCGATAAAGAACAAGAAAGCAATTGTAGTTTCAATAAACAAACTCAAGGGCTTTTGACATTATCTGATTATCGCTATTTGTTGAAACAGTCTGGTTTTTATATAGAAGAGACGCATGAAAAAGTAGGAGATCATTTCGATTCTTTAGCCAATTCGGACAAAACCATTTTGAGGTTTGGGCGAGTTGTTATTAGCGATTTATCGCCAGAAGAAATTCGCAGATTATTCGTTGAAGAATATACAATTGTTTCTATTACTCAGGAGGCTCATAAGGAGAAAAATCTTGAAAGTCATGCTGAAGAAGAAGCAAATAAAGAATACGCCAATTTAATGGAATTAGGGGCTAATTGTGAAAGTACTGGTCAATTTGAAAACGGCATCTATTATTTTAGGCAAGCTCTAAGAATTGCCTCTGATCCAGCTGAGGTCTATTGTGAAATGGGCAATTGTAATATGAAAATGCAGGACATGGAGAAAGCCGAAGAAAATTTTAATTCATGTTTGTCGAATAATAGAGGACATTCTGGTGGGTTGATGGGGATGGCGATACTGAAACTTCAGAAATCGGACTATTTTGGTTCCATACGTTTATTAGAAAAGCTTATTACAAAAAATCCAGCTCATGATAGAGCTCTTTGCGCTTTGGGGATGGTTTACGAGAAAACCGGAGAAAATGATAGGGCAATCGAGTTTTATGAAAGCTCAACTCGTGAAAACATTGAAAACGTGGCGGCGATGACTTCACTTTTGAACTTGTCTTATGAACTCAATCGTTATGAAGAGATACATGATTCCTTGAGCAGGTATTTAGAAATTCATCCAGCTAATATCAATATGCGGTTTGGTTTGGCTGGAATATTGTTTAAAATGGAAAGAATGGAAGAAGCTCGTGAATCGATCCAACAGATTTTGATTTTCGAGCCTCAAAATGAAAATGCTCTCAAGCTGCTAGAGCAAATTGAAACGCATAAAATGCCCGTTTAACTTTTACGAATGGAATTTTTCGAAAAAAACTTAGGATTGTTGAGGGGAATCGACCCTGGTTTGGCTCAGCGAGTTTCTGCACAACCGCTTTCCGAAAACATCAAAGTAGTTAAATCAAAAAGTGGGTTTGCCATTCCGCAATTAAATTCTATTTCTCTTCATAGCGTTTATCGCCCTGTTGAAGAAGCCGAAAAATTAACGGTAGGATTTTCGCTGGTTGCGAACCAACCTACGGTGGTTTCTGGGTTAGGGTTTGGATATCACATCCTTGAAATATTAAAAAAAACGGAAGGAAAGGTCTATGTCGTCGAGCCTTTGATGTCTCTATTTAGGGCTTTCATTTCGGAAGTCGATCTGAGCCATTTTCTTCCGCGTGTCGTATTTCACATAGCGGAAGAACCCGCAAGAGTTTTGAATAATGTTCCAGGAAGGCCTTGGAATAATTATGTTCATAAAGCTTCCTTTAGGTTTTCAGAAAAATATTTTCAATTATTAGATAAAGCTTCGGAAACTAAAGAGTTCTTAAAAGAATCTTCTCTTAAAGTTCTAGTGGTTAATCCAATTTACGGTGGTTC
>CAWVUN010000362.1:0-2785 GCA_963932495.1 uncultured bacterium | reverse complement strand
GAGTAATCTTTTTTTTTATTAGGATCATACATAACAGTTGAATGAAAATTAAACGCGGGATAAATTTACTTCCAAGCTTATTTACTACTGGAAATATCTTTTGTGGTTTTTATGCTTTCATTGCCGTATTAGAGCAAGAGTTTTATTTGGCGGCTTGGGCAATTGTTATAGCCATTATATTTGACGCTTTGGATGGCAGAATTGCTCGTCTCACCAATACGACTAGCGAATTCGGCATGCATTACGATTCACTGGCGGATATCATTTCATTTGGAATCGCTCCCGCTTTTTTGGTTTATGTTTGGAAGTTGAAGCCTTTTGGCCGAATTGGATGGATGGCCGCTTTTTTATTCCTGCTTTGTGGAGCCCTAAGACTGGCTCGATTCAACGCGATGCCGGAAGACGAACGCAGTCAACATTTCGTAGGTTTGCCTACTCCAGGGGCGGCTGCAGTTATTGCAACCATCGTTATTTTTTCTGAGGATGGAATTTTTGACTCGCTCAACCCTTTTATTTTGGTTGTATTTGTTTACCTTTTAGCTTTTTTAATGGTGAGCAATTTAGAATATCCTGCATTTAAAAAACTTGGTATTAAGAAGAGAGTCCCATTTGCCAGGTTTCTTTTTATCGTCCTGACATTATATATTTTTGCTACCATTCCCCGTTTCGCCCTATTTTTCATCAGCTTTTCTTTTGCTCTACTTGGACCTCTAGGATACCTATATAAAATTGCAAAAGAATACTGGTTATCACATAAGACAAATGAACCAGACGACCAAAAGGAAAACCCTTAACACTTTTTCCAATCAATTAATTCGCTACTTTCGATTCAATATTATAAAGGTTTCTATTCCATCTTCATCAATTGAGTTTTAAAATTAAATTATGTCTTGGATTCTAGATAAATTGAAATTTGGGAAAAAAGAACCCAAACTTGAAGACTCTTGGGTAACTTGCCCCAAATGCAAACTCAACAACCTCGCTTCTGAATTAGGGAAGAACCTCAACGTTTGCCCTCAATGCCAATATCATTGTCGTTTAACCACACCTGAGCGCTTGGCAATGCTATTAGAAGAAGGCAGTTTTATAGAGTTTGATACTAATCTAACTTCGATGGACCCTTTAAAATTTAAAGATAAAAAAAAATATAAGGATCGCATTAAATCTTCATTGAAAAAATCCTATGGGTCTGATGCCATTAGCACAGGATCCGGAAAACTGGGAACCCATGATATCGAAATATCCGTATTTGATTTCACATTCATGGGAGGCAGTATGGGATCAGTTGTCGGTGAAAAAATGACGCGTAGTATTGAACGCGCTAAAGAGAATAAAACTCCTTTGATCATTGTTTCTTGTTCCGGAGGAGCTAGAATGCAAGAAGGTATCTTATCCTTAATGCAAATGGCTAAAACATCCTCGGCACTAAAACGCCTTGCGGAAGATGGGTTACCCTATATTTCAATTTTAACAGATCCCACTATGGGAGGCGTTTCAGCAAGCTTTGCTATGCTTGGCGATATAATTATTGCAGAGCCTGGTGCTATATTAGGTTTTGCCGGTCCCCGAGTTATCGAGCAAACAATCCAACAAAAACTACCTGAAGGTTTTCAAACCGCAGAATTTTGTCTTGAAAATGGACTGATCGACCATGTCGTTCACCGCAAAGAATTAAAAGAAGTATTGGACAACATTTTGACAATCCTTCAGAATAAGCAACCAACTAATCTCCTCTAGCCTTCAAAGATAATTCTCTTTCATTTGATCAAAAAAATAAAACAAATCGTTTCTAGATCTTACATACCTATAGTTTTCTCACTACACAACTTAGAATACATTTTCTCCTTCAATCTCGATTTCTTGAAAAAAGAATTAAAGTAGTTTTCTTTTGTTTCAATTACTTCAACTCAATGCATCATTTGAAATAATTGTGTTCAATTTTGACTAAGTAAATGTGGTATTGTCCGCGTATTACGAATAAGTCACCGTCCATAACAATTTTGCTAAAAAACAACTTAGAAGTTTAAACAATGGCGGTTAAGCTAGGACATGCTGAAAATTCTCAGGTGTTGACCTAATCCCGCCCTTACCAACTGTTTTTGCATTTGAATTTTATCGAACATACAAAAAAAACAATACATCCGATATCCATTAAATTGATAGAAAGGTTAAACCAAATAATTCAAAATGAGTTTTATAAATTAGCCTTCAGAAAAAAACTCTATGACTCTCTGAAAAAAGTTCAAAACGACCTCGATAATTTTATGATTTACTACAATAACAAAAGGACTATTAGGGAAGAAAGCCTATGCAAACGTTAGAAGAACGGAAGAAAACTGTATCAATAATATGTCTTTAAAGTTCCGTGTAAAAATTGAATCCGCTTAGCATATTATCGTTTGAATATCCTGACCGGGAAACTAAGGTGTAAACGCAAATTTCATCTACCGCATTTGTTGGATGAGGCGAATCACACTCGCATCCATCATTTCAATCAATGGTCCGGGATACAATCCAATACATAATACGAGGATAGACAATGGAATGAGCGAAGCGAATTCACGATTCGATAAATCTGGGAGCATTTTAGCGGCTTCTGTATTTGGCTTTCCCAGTAACAACCTTTGGACCATCCATAACATATATGCCGCAGCTAAAACAATACCACCCATAGAGATAAAAACCATAGCAAAGCTGACAGAGGAAGTTCCTACTAGGACTAAAAATTCACCAATGAAATTACAGGTGCCTGGTAGCCCAAAGGCGGCGACTGAAAATAAAAAGA
>CAWVUN010000361.1:0-2788 GCA_963932495.1 uncultured bacterium | reverse complement strand
GTATCGTTAAAACTTACTGAGAAAATAGATGATCACCCCAGAACTTTTATCACCAGCGGGTAGCCCGCAAAAAATGCGCTATGCATACGCCTTTGGAGCCGACGCAGTTTACGCCGGAGTCCCAAAATTTTCACTCCGAGCAAAAGAGAATCCGTTCACGACCGCCACGCTAAAAGACGCGGTAGATTATGCACATGGACTTGGCAAAAAAATATATTTGACCGCAAACATATTGCCTCCAAACCGAAAGATTGAATCGTTCAAAAAATCCCTGGCACAATTAGCTGAAGCTAAGCCGGACGCTTTTATCATGTCCGATCCTGGTTTGATTCAATACGCTTTGCAAAATTTCCCATGGGTAGACATTCACCTTTCAGTACAAACCAACACCATCAATTGGCCATCGACAAAGTTCTGGTACGACTTAGGCGTTAAGCGCATCATCTTATCGCGAGAGTTATCGTTACCCGAGATCAGCGAAATCCACGAAAAAGTTCCCGGCATAGAACTCGAATCGTTTGTACATGGAGCGATTTGTATAGCTTATTCCGGTAGATGCTTGCTTTCAAACTATTTCAATCATCGCGACGCCAACCAAGGCACCTGCACAAACAGTTGCCGCTGGGAATACGACGTATTGGAAGCTAAGCCCAAAGATGGCGGGGGTTGTTCTAGCGCCAGCAATAGCAGTAAAAGAGCGCAAGAAGGCAATTTCTATATTGAGGAAAGCAACCGTCCAGGCGAATTGATGCCAATGGAAGAAGACGAGCACGGCACTTACATCATGAACTCCAAAGACCTGCGCGCATTAGAATATTTAAAAGAAATGCGAGATGCGGGAGTGATGTCCTTCAAATTGGAAGGCCGAACCAAATCGGAGTATTATCTGAGTCTAGCCACAAAAACCTATCGCCGAGCCATAGACGATCTAGCGGCAGGGCAAGAATTTAACCCAGCACTACTTGGCGAATTAGATAAGACAGCCAATCGCGGATTTACTTCGGCTTTTCTATCTCCCAATTCGGGATCAAAAACGGAAAACTTCGATTCGCCGCAAGAAACCAATCTGCCGCAAATTTATGCCGGCATGGTTAAAGAAACTCGCGAAGGCAATTGGATGGAAGTGGACATAAAAAACCGGATCGAGTTGGGCGACGAGTTGGAATATATTTCGCCAGACAACCAATATCGTTTCCCTATTAACGCAATGGAAGATAAAAACGGCAAATCTATCGAAGTTGCCCACGGCGGCAACGGAACCATTTGGATGCAATGCGATGGCCCAGTCGAAGACTACGCGTTAGTCAGCTTAATCCAAACAAATCCCGTAGAAGCGGTAAAATAAAATAATTGTCACGCTAAGCGACTGACTGACTTCGGCCGTTAATTGGTTTAGGAACTAAAAGCAAAAAAATAAAATATTTTACATTTGAGCCTGTCGAAATGCGACTTTCTTCTTTTAGTTCCTTATGAAGCTCTCGAACCGCGACCACCTTGCGACAATGAGAAAGTAACACTTACAATCCAACCAACACCAAGCAGTCATGCCGACCGCAGTGAAGGAATCTCGTTGATCCATGGATCCTCGCTACCTACTTCCTAAACAATCAGGCTCCGCACCAACTCTAAACTTTCTTTACACTTTATTGAATTAGGATGTTCAGAACCCAATAATCGTGTATACAATTCATAAATCTCCTCAAGATACTCTACTGCTTTAGAATAATTCTCTCGCTTTGCCTATAAAACTCCCAAGTTGTTCAATAATTTCGCCACATCAGGATGCTCCTCGTCAAGAAGTTTTTCTATCATCTTTAAAGCGTCTTGGTAAAGCCGCTCTGCTTAATCATAACAACCTTGCGCAAATTCAAAATACTGCGCAACACAATTGAATAAACGAGATAGTTGGTCTGTTTCCAAATTCCATTTTTTATCCATAAATGTAGGCAATAGAGAATCGCAAAGTTCCCAAGTCTAAAACTTCGCGTTTGGAAACGATTCGTTCAAAGCCTTAATAGACTTTAACGCTGCATTTTCTGGCTTTTCATCACTATCTTTAACCGCTTGTTGAATGAGACGACGCATCCTAAACGATTCTTTATCTGCGTTACGTTCCAGTAGTGAAAACCGACACGCCTCTTTTATCATTTTTTGCCATTGCAAGTCGTCGGTAGCAGCTTCCTTTAAATTATCTCCGAGATCTTCATGGCCTTCTTTAAATATCAGTTCTGGAATAGAATCGGGATCAAAAAAGGTGCATAACTGGACCAATTCATAAGCTGGCGAACTATTTTCTTTCATTTTTTTAAGAGATAAATCAAACGCTCTCGCAATCGGCTAAGGGTAATCTCTTGCTTCGTCTTTTTCCCCGAGTAATTTATTTCCAGACGAGTCATAAAGCTTTAGGTAACAAACCATAGAAATTCCATTTAACTCAACACAGGATCCCGCTTGCCCCAAACCGAGCGCAAGCCCGCCAAAAATTTCATTGATCTTCTTTTCTGATTCTAAATCTCCCGGTCTAACATTTCCTATCTCTTCATCTTCTTCGATAATTCCAGTTCGGCGCAGTAAAAATAAAACCCCATCTTCCTCCATTTCGTTAACAAACAGTTTTTTGATTTTCCCTGAAGAAGGAATCCGAGTGGTTACGATGATATGCCCTTGCGCTGGCGTTGGGATAAACGCATTATGAAGTTTCATATCCTCAACAATATCTAAAATAAACAACCAGTTCTTATGGGAAACTAACCATCCCTGAACCGCTTGTAGAACAATTTCTCTTTGG
>CAWVUN010000360.1:0-2798 GCA_963932495.1 uncultured bacterium | reverse complement strand
AAGGATTGGGCTCCGCCGGGGGAAACAAATATCACCTTGTATAAAAATGTGGAATGCTCCCCCTGTTACGATAATGGAAAATTCCCCGAATGCCATCATCTAAACTGTTTGTATTCAATATCGGTTGAAGAAGCTTGGGAACAGGTCAAAATCAGTTTAGGTCTATCGCGAGCTGCAAAAATTTAGTATTTTAATATTGTGTTTAGGAGATTAATTTTTTTTCTTTGCGAGAATATTAAAAGTATTGGCGGTTCCTAACAGCGCATTGGAAACCCAAGCCGAAACTCCGTATCTTCTAGCGCAGTATTTAGAAACATTCAAAATTTCCATATTTTCAGCTTCTAAAATTTCTGTTAACTGGTTTGGTTCGATTCCGCCAAATTGACGTTGGTAATCAGAGTATTCATAGTCGTCTTCAAATAAAGGAATCCGTTTGGATTTCATTTCTTTTTTATAAATTCGTTCTTCAATCTCTGCTATCCGCTTATGGATACTATATCGAATTGGAGAATTGATTTGTTGTTTCAAAGGTTCAAAGAAAATTAAGAGAGGTCCGTCAGGGGCGATTTTTGAACAGAACTTTTTAATGGCGTTTTCATAATCATAAAGATGATGAAGCAAGGCTGAGACTACCATCCCGTCAAATGGTTCTGCATTTCCTTCGGCAAATTCAATAACATCTCCCACGATTAGTTCGGATTTTTTTAGTTTTTCTACATTTAGGCTTTCTTTTAGGGCTTGAATCATTTCTTCAGATAAATCCACGCCTGTCATCTGATAGCCTCTGTCGAGCATAGGTAGGAAAACGTATCCGGAGCCACATCCAATATCGATAACTTTATTTTTCCCTTTTGGAAGAGTGCTGCAAAATGAATCTAGCTCTTTTTCTAAAATACGCTGCTGATAGAAGTTGGTTTGTTCTGGGTGACGATTTAAATATAGTGTGTTTTCCAAAGCATGAACGCGTCTATTTTCTGCCAAAATTTTTTCACGTAAAGCTTGGTCGTCGGAGGAAGTGGTCATTGGCGTAAAAGGAGGGAGATACGAATTGAAAATGATTTAAGCAATATCGGCTTGGTAAAAAAAACGTTTTGGCGCCTTTTCGGTAGAGCATTCGTTACAATTGGTGCATACTCTCGGAAAATCTCCGCGTTCATGTTGATCGCGAAGTTCTTTTATTGCGTGCCCTTGCCAAATATCCATGACGCGATCGTTCCAAGCATTGCCTAGAGCTAGTTCGGCATTGTAATCAACGCAGCAAGGAATTACAGTTCCGTCCCACAAAACGGCAAGTTTGCCGTAATCTTTGCCAAAAGGTTCTGGGCAAACTTCTTTGCGTGGACTTTGGATTAACTCCGGTTGTAGCCGAACGTGGTCTATTATTTTTTCCCAATGAGCTATGAACTCTTCAGCATCGTCTTGGGTTGAATCTTCTACGGTAAAGACTACTCCCATGCTAAGTTCTGGGCGTCGTTCTTCTTTTCTATTTTTTAGTTTAATTATATTTCTTTCGATTTTATCTAATTCTACTCCCCGTACTGCCTTGAATGTTTCTGCAGAGCCGTCGATAGAAAATCGAATAATATTCAAAGGGCTATCCACAATCTTGTCGATTATCTTATCGGTTAAAAGAGTGCCATTCGTATTCATGACTATCCAAGGGATTCCTGCATTATGGGCATAGTCGAACATTTTAAAAATATCTTTATGCAATAAGGGTTCTCCCCAGTTATGCATACAGAGATGTTCTAAGTCGGGAGAATCATCTACGATTTTTTTAAATAATTCGAAGTCCATGAAACCGTCCTCGCGTTCCATGCCTTCTGTAACAAAACAAAAGCGACAACGGAGATTACAAGTATTAGTAGGTTCAATGATTAATGAAGTTAATTTTTTGACTTCCATTATTCGTAGATCTTCTCGACGATATAGTCGGGTCGGTTTTGCACCTGTAGATAAATGCGCCCTATGTATTCGCCTAAGATTCCAATAGAGAGCAATTGGACCCCAGCAAAAAATGCAAACACGGCAGAAAGAACAATAAATCCTTCGAATAAGATATCGTTAACAATACGTTGAAACAACAAAAAAGCTGTAACTGTGAATCCGATTATAGAACCAACTACTCCCATATAAGTTACAAACCGAAGAGGGGTATTTGAAAAACCAGCAATTAAATCCCAAGAAAGGATTACTAAATCAAAAAATCCGTATTTAGTTGAGCCTTTGGTTCGGTTATGGTGTTCCACTTCAATTTCTTTTGATGGGACGGCCATCCAGCTTGCTAATACTGCCATGTAACGCGAACGGTCGCTACAACTGTCGATTTTTTCAATCACACTTCTTCTCATTGCTCGAAACGAACTTAGGTTTAGTATAAATCGACCACCCAATACTTTTTGACCAAACCATCTTAAAAAACTTGACCCGGCAATTCTCCAAAAATCGTCTTTTCTTTTTTTAGAAATTGTGGTTATTAGGTCGTAGTTTTCGCTTAGAGCGTCGAGTAATTTGGGGATTTCTTCCGGAGGATTTTGAAGGTCAGAGTCGATTTGGACGATAATTTCGCCTCGACTAAGCCTAAAACCGGCAAGAACAGCTGCTTGTTGACCAAAGTTGCGCGTGAATTGGACAACTCGTACTTTGTCGTCTGTTCTATGTAACTCTTGGAGCTTTAAAGACGATCCGTCTAGACATCCATCGTCGATAAATAGGATTTCGTACGATTTCATAAGGTTTTATTTAAAGAAAGCTGTTTCGTTAATGGCGAATTTATAGTTAGTAATGATAATAAAAAA
>CAWVUN010000359.1:0-2800 GCA_963932495.1 uncultured bacterium | reverse complement strand
AAATTCGTGAAGTCAAGTAATGACCGGGGTTTTATGGTGTTAGGTTGTAAAAATAAAAGTGATAGTAAAGTATCAGGATTATTAGGGTATTTTTCCTGACTTCAAAAAACCTCATAAAATAATTAAAATAACCTTTCGTTATTATAGTGAAATTAATTCTAGTTTAAAGTGATTCATGTCCGTCTATAAATTCTGATGGACATAAAGTTTCTATGTAATTATTTCATTTTCGATTAATATAAAAACAGATTTTCTTATCAAGTTTTTAAATAAAATCAAAAATTAGCCCAGATGGCGAAATTGGTAGACGCGTCGGCTTCAGGTGCCGGTGGGAGAAATCCTGTGGAGGTTCGAGTCCTCTTCTGGGCATATTTTAATTTAAAATTATCGGAAAATATTTAGAATCGAAAACTCTAAATGGAGTTTTGAATTATCAGGAATGATAAAAGTATTTACCTCGTAAGCTCTCATTTTTCAAAACACTCCTAATCCCATATACTGTCTATTCAGTATATTTCTTGTCTAACCATTTCAAGATATAACTTTCCAGAAAATTACTCTTTGAAATTGTAGCTACTCCGCTACTCTCAATCTGTTTATCCTTTTCCTTCCGAATAGCCTTAATAACCCTTAAATTTGTTTCTTCGTCCAGATAGAAATGGACACTTACCTTCTTTTAGCCACATCTAAAACTCCATAGTCATCTAAAAAACCATCTTATAATTCTGGTAAAGTATCCACTACTCAATATACAATAAATTGCCGTAATCCTAAGGGATAACAACTAACAGAAATTGTCAGCCAAATTGCTACACCTTCAACAGGATTAGGCCGGGTTCGTTCTTTAATTGTTTATTTCACCCGTTTGGGTTTTGCAGGTCAAATATACTATGCCATTCAGTTTGGGTTTGTTCGGCTAAAGAAAATGGTCCGACGATGCCAATATTAACTTCGAAGTTTTCCAAAGTGGCTTTTTTGTTAAAGAATGTTCAAAGAAAACCTCCCCTAATTTTTTCCTCATAGCCATTATGGATAAACACAAACCCTAGGTATAAAAACCTGTATAGGGGCGGTCATTTTAATCAAATTTTCGTGAGTGAAAATATTCAATCCTTCAGATATAGATACTTTTGAGTTGAGACCTTTAAACTCAGGGTTGACTATTTTAATGGCGGGTTCTAATCATTTTCTACTTGGAGGTTTATAACGATAGGCTTGTGTTCACGAGTTGGTTTTTTTTGGTTGAGAATTATTTGGACTATTTGCCTAAGTGTTTGGCAATGCTAGAAACACGGATATTAAAATAAAAAAGGAGAATTCTCTTCATAGTTTATTTTAGTAAATTACAGCGTTATGGTTCCGGTGATCCTCTCCTTCTAGGGGAACTAAGTCGCACATTTCGAGTAGACGAGAAAAAATTCTAGGGCCGACTCGGTCGCGGAGTGTCTCTTCTGTTAGCATGTCGCGATAGCTTCGAGTGGAAGTTTCGGTTCTAAAAGTGCTTTTTTTTGATTTATCTTCTGTCTTTGAAGGGGGACAATAATTAGTGGTTATGATAGTTACTTTGTCTGCAGAGTTGTACCTGCTAGAAATAAATTGATCTAAAACAGTCAATTCCCATTCTGTATTTCTTCCTTTGGCTAACTCATCGATGACTAATACTTTTGCTCTAATATAAGGGTCGATTAAATCTCGATCCGACTTTTCTTCAGAGTATCCATGGCGTACATCGGACAATAATTGAAAAAAGTCCACAAATTTACAATCGATCCCTTTTCGCAAGATGAGTTCTTTGACGATGGAAATAGCAAGATGTGTTTTGCCTAAGCCTGGGTTGCCAAAGAAAAGTAATCCTTTACTAGTTTTTACAAAATTTTTTACAAAATCCCTAGCTACGGCTTTAGCAAAAACTGTGGTGTTTTTCCTATCACCAGTTTCAAAATTGTCGAATGTGGAGTTTAGAAATTTTCCAGGGATCCCGGCGGTATTTAATATTTCCAATCGCTTCTGGTTGTGAATGCATTCGCAAATGTTAACGTATGATCGTGACTGCTCGTCTTCGCGATAAATTTTTCCCTCACCGCCACATTTTTCACACTTAGCATTACTTGCTAATTTGCCTTGAATGATTCCGCGAACGTTTTTTAGACGGTAAGGTGAGTTATCGATTTCTTGGTTTGTCTGTGTGGTCATCTTGATTCTATTTCTTCTTCAATAAATTCTTTTAGATAAGACAACGAGATTCTTCCAAATCGGGCTGACTTTAAGAATTGTCGAGTTCCTTTTTCAATGGCTCCACATAGAATTTCTATGGGTATTCCTCTATTTTCCCATTCGGATATTAAATAGTAGTCTGCTGCGGAAAGAGAAAGCCCAGAGTCTCTTAGAGATAAGAAAAACTGCTCGACACGAGCAAGATAATTTAAATGGTTTTCTTCAATTAAACTCATCTATTTTGGCTTCGCTGTTAGTAGATTAAGTAATATTTGAGAATGAATAGTTAAATAATATATGGATTGTAGCTCGGATTAAAGACTTAAGTGAGCTAATGGATTGGGATAATAGAATTTCTTTGCATTCTATTTATAGTCGATAGCTATGAAGTGGATTTCACCAAAGTTAGCCTTTTATATCTAATATGGAGCCAGTCGCTTCGTCGATAGCTTTGATTACCTGAGCGTTTGCTTTAAAGGCCACAACGTCGGCTATTTGAGCGACTACTTCGCTTGCAATATCGACATTGGATCCTTCCAAAAAGCCGGACTGTATGCTTCCAAATTCACCCGTTCTTGGATTGCCG
>CAWVUN010000358.1:0-2819 GCA_963932495.1 uncultured bacterium | reverse complement strand
GGTTATGCGATATCTGCACTACAGAATCCCACTGCGAATCGCCTTCAAAAGCTCGTCCTACACTAAGAGCTTTTGGCGTTGACGTTCCAGCAACTCTAAATAATGTAGGTTGGGATGTGAAAATCAATATGGACTACTGTAAAGATATATCAGTTGGTCTTATTTTGGTTGATTAACTTTAAACAATTTCATTGTTTACCCTACATATTTCTCGTACCACCTTCAATTTACTGACCCTCCTTAAGAAAAAAACTTCGTTTTTTTAAACTTTTGCCTCCAATTGGTCAAATTTTGTTTATAAATTACTAATAATTTATTAAAATAAGAGATTAGTTTAACATCATTATATTTTTTTTGGTAGAAACTCTATTATGATTTCTATTTCCAATTAACTTGCTATGGCGGAAAATCAAATAAATTATAAGGACGGGCAAACCATCATCCGTCGAGGAGACTCCTTTTCACTGCAAAAGTCTAAAGTATATTTTGCAGTGAAAAAAGATCCTAACGCTTCTAGAACCGTGTTGGCTGGAGCTTCAGTTTATCCAGATTATTTTCAATCTCTTAACTTTGAAAATAAAGATTCCCCTGACTTTATTGAACTTTATAAAATTGATGAAAATTGCCTAGAAAACGCAATGGGAGTTCTTCGAGAAAGTTGTAGGGATGTTCTTTGGGTTTCTCATGTTTACACTCTAGCGGAAGATCCAAACGGTCTCATTGTTCCGACTGATTATATATATATAGAATTTAAAAAAGAAACGTCCGACCAAGATTTTGACAGAGTTTTAGAAAGTCACGGATTAAAAATTTTTCAAATTGATAAAGAAGATCCAAATTGCTTAACAGCAACCCTAACGTCTCAATCCTCAGCAAACTCTATTAAAATATCCAACGCATTACGTGAAAGTGAACATGTCGAATTAGCGGAACCTGACTTCTTAGTAGAATTAGAACTAGCCCCTTATCGCCCCGAAGACTCTTTATTTCCAAAACAATGGCATTTAGAAAATATTGGTGGAGAAAAAATGACACACGGAGCAGATATCTCGGCTCCAGAGGCTTGGGAAGTAACACGAGGGCATCCCAATGTAACAATCTGCGTTATGGACGATGGAGTCGACACCAGACACCCAGACTTTTCTTCATCAGGGAAAATTAAATCACCCAAAGGTTTTGATCAAAACGGTAACGTACCGTTACCCGTTTTCTCAAAAGATAATCACGGTACCGTTTGCGCTAGAATCGCTTTAGCCAATGAAAATGGTATTGGCGGCGTTGGAGTTGCTCCACGATGTTCACTCATGCCAATTCGATTACGCGGCAGAATATCCGATACAGCGATTAAAGAATATTTTGATCATGCAAGATTGAATAGTGCCTCAATAATTAGTTGCAGTTGGGGTGTTAAACCAAAATATTTCCCTTTAGGTACACAATCTTATAAAGCAATTCATAAAGCCGCTCAAAAAGGACGCGGTGGTTTGGGTTGTATCATCCTATTTGCCGCAGGAAACGATAATCGCCCCATAAAAGGATTTCACAAAGGAACTCGTGTCTTATCCGGATTCGCCGCGCATCCAGACGTAATTATAGTAGCCGCATCAAATAGTCTAGACAAGAGAAGCCCTTATAGTAATTTTGGTTCAGAAATTTGGGTTTGCGCTCCTAGCTGTGGCAATGGACAGCCCATAGTCGATTCAGACCATGAAGGAAACCAACTATTTTCTTCAACAATAAATAATAGCGATTTCAATGGTACCTCTAGTGCTACTCCCATTGTTGCTGGTATTTGTGGTTTAGTTTTGTCTGCCAATCCAAAATTATGCAGAGACGAAGTTAAACTTATTTTGCAAAAATCTTCCGATAAAATTAATCGCATAAAAGGAGAATACGATCACCGAGGTCATTCTATTTATCATGGTTGGGGTCGAGTCAACGCAGGTAAAGCTGTAGAGTTAGCAAATAGTTTCAACCAAACAGCTCTATCAAAAAATCTTTTTTCGCGACGTTTGACTTTTAAAAATATTCCCAACGCACTAATACCAGAACATTTTGTAAATGGTATATCTGATTACGCTGCAGTTAACGAACCCGGAAAAATTCAAAACATTGAAGTTTCAATCAATATTGATCACCCCCATAGAGGTGATTTAAAGGCATCTATTACCGGCCCAGATGGCACATCGGCAGTTCTCTTTAATCGTAAAGGGGGTATTCGAGATAATATTCCTAAAACTTTCACGCTCAAAAATGCTCCAAGCTTAAAAAACTTTTTAGGAAAACACGCTTATGGCTCCTTTAAACTAAACGCTTCTGATTATGCTCAGAATAATATCGGACTTTTAAAAGATTGGTCAATCACTGTCGAAGTTCTGGGGACTCCTCGCGAAGAATGGAAAGATCGAGTAGAAATCACAATCCCAGACGACGACCCGAAGGGCATCGTTCGCGAATTAGAGGTCAACGGTTCAGGGGCATTAAAAAATATGGAGCTATACGTTGATATTAGTCACACATGGATAGAAGACCTTACTATCTCTTTAGAAAGCCCAGGTGGAGAGAAAGTAATGGTTCATAACCGCGAAGGAGGTTCTCGCCAAAACATAAAGAAAACTTATAATATGAAGGGAGATAAAACGATAGAAACTTTTGTAAAAGAGGTGAAGGACATCAAAGGAACATGGAAGCTAACAGTGTGCGATCTCGATTCCAGCGATATTGGGATTTTACATCTCTGGAAATTAAATCTCATCACTTGAAAGAACTAATATTTCTTAGATAAGCTTTAAAATCACCGCCATCAGCAAAATGGATAC
>CAWVUN010000357.1:0-2834 GCA_963932495.1 uncultured bacterium | reverse complement strand
TAAAGGCACATCGCGAAACTCATTGGCAAATTTACCAACATCCCTGCCATAGGCGTCCACTGTGTTTGGCGACCTCCGCTTTTCAATCGATAAATAGTCGATAAACTCTCTGACGTAATGGTCCAAAGTTGCCTCAAAAAAATATTTTTATCGAATCTACCCCAAATGATAGCAAAAAGTTTTTAAGTTTCAAATATTTATCATCGCTCATTAGAAACTACTTTTACTCAGTTCACAAATTCATCAATTATTCAAAATGTAGAAAATAAGAACGATTTACACATAAATCATATATGAGAGGCATTCCTATTCCTAGGATCTTTCTTTTTTAAGAGGAAGTTTAAAATTAATCATATTTTAGGATTTGCCGCTTCGTCCAAAAATAAATAGCAGTGAGGATGTTTCCATAAAGAAGACACAGGAATAGAAGCATCTATTTTTTGATTATCCAAAAGTTTTATCACGATAGCCTGCTTTTTCTCTCCAGAGGCAATTAGAATCACTATTCTAGATTCCATAATTTGCTTCAAACCTAAAGTGATTCCACTCTCTAAACTTTGAGGAGATTTAAAATATTTTTGCCCAACCGCTTGAGTCGTTTCTTGTAAAGGTATTACTCTACAAACAGAATTTATAGAAGAACCTGGTTCGTTAAAGCCGATATGACCATTAACGCCTATTCCCAATAGCGCTATGTCAATCGGACCATTTAAATCTAAATATTCGTTTGTAGACTTACATTCCAGCTGCAAATCTTTTGTTTTTCCATTAAAAAAATAAATATTTTCTGAATTTGCATTTAACGGGTTAAATAAATTTCTATCCAACGTATAGCGACAACTCCCAGTATCAGTTCCATCCAACCCTATCCACTCGTCTAATCCGACAAAACGAGCTTGACTAAAATCTGCCTTACTCGCTTTAGCTAAATCCACTAAATTTTGATAAACGCCTAACGGCGTGTCTCCTCCAGCAAAACACAATAGAGGAGAAGTTGATTTCACCATAGACTTATTTATAAAACTTGCCGTAGCGGTACAAAGCTCTTTGTAATCTTTTGAAACAGTTATATGCATAAACTATCTCTTCTCCAATTCTTCTAAAGCATAATAAGCGGCACCAAGAGCCCCAGCTGTTTCATTCAACTGAGATAATTCAATTTGTGTGGGGATTGGAATTAATTCGGCAATTTTCTTATCCATTACTTCTAGATAAGGTTTCAAAGGTTGAGACAAACCACCGCCTAAAATAACTTTCTCTGGATTTATCAAACAAACAGCATTCGCAATCAAAATAGAAAGATTCATAGAAAGCTCATCAAAAAGCTCTACCGCAGTATCCTGCTTTTTTTCTAAACTTAGAAAGAATTCCTCAGACGAAGAAAACTTTGTTTTCAATGCCGTCCCTGAAATTTTACTTTCGGCAATTCCAAATTGCCCTAACTTATTAGTTTTCCCAATCACATAATCATTCTTATCTAATTGATATCCTATTTCTCCAGCCATATTATTAGCACCATTTATCAGTTTCCCTCCAGACATCAAAGCGCACCCCAATCCAGTTCCAATAGAGATAAAAAGAATCGGGTCGCAGTCTTTAGCCGCCCCTATTTTTGATTCACCTAGTAACGCGCAATTAACGTCGTTATTGATGAAGATGGGAAATGAAAAATGGGTTTTTAATTTACTTATCAGATCAAATTGAATCCACTTTAATCCCGGAGCATCGATTACTTTACTAGAAATTCGATCGATAGAACCCGCAACACCAATACCCATTCCACACACTTGATAGTATTCAATCGATACTTCGTTTAAAGCCTTTTTAATCAGAATCTCTAAAAATTCCCAACCGTTGGATGAAGTTATTTTCTTTTCGTAGAAAATATTTTGCGACTCGTCTAATAGAACCAATAGAGTTTTGGTACCGCCGATATCAATGCCAATTGTATAACTTTCCTTAGTCATTCAGATCAACGTCTCTTTTTTAGCGTAAGAATCTAATCCTACCGCGACTAAAATAATAACGCCTTTAATTATCAACTGTGAATATACGGGTATTCCCATGAGATTAAACGTGTTGCCAATAACCGCAAGAAGCAAAACACCAATTAATGTTTTAAAAACTGAACCTTGACCGCCAGAAACACTGGTACCGCCAATGACTACCGCCGCGATAGCATCCAGTTCATAGCCCTGCCCCGCCAATGGAGAAACCGAAAGCAAACGAGATGAGTATACAATTCCTGCAATCGCCGCAAGCACTCCCCCTATGACGAACGTTAGAATTTGAATTTTATCGACCGAAACTCCTGAATAACGCGCCGCTTCTTTATTCCCGCCGACGGCACAGATATAACGGCCGTAACGAGTTTTCACTAAAAACCACTGTCCAACAAGAACTACAGAAAATAAAAGAATAACGGGAAATGGAATAAAACCAATATCGCCCTGCCCTATAAAAAAAAATCCATCGGAAGCTCCATCCAATAAAGTAAAAGGATATCCGTCAGAATATAAATAAACCAATCCACGGACAACGCTCATCATGGCTAAGGTCACGATAATAGAAGGAATACCAATGGTCACCGATAAAACCCCATTGCATAAACCAATAAGAGCTCCTACAAGCAAAACAATAGTGCAAGCTATAGACCAATCCATCAAATACTGAAGTCCAAGGGTCAATGCCCCACACAAAGCCAATATAGAACCTACGGAAATATCAAAACCCGCTCCGATAATGACAAAAGTAGCTCCTACCGCTATGATTCCAATAATGGAACTTTGCCGTAAAATATTTAGAATATTTTCAGTCGACAAAAAGTTTGGAGT
>CAWVUN010000356.1:0-2840 GCA_963932495.1 uncultured bacterium | reverse complement strand
AAATGGATCGATAAATCCTGCCGAGTCTCCTACCAATACTAAGCCTCCACACTTTGGCGGCTTAACAGAAAAAGCCAACGACTCAATAGCCCTAGGTGTTTCCGCCAGTTCGGCACCCTCTAATAATTCCCTGCGTTTTTTATTTTGAAAAATTCCATTTTTATAAAACTCGGTATTATTCTGACCCTTAATTTGTGAAGAGCTCGTTATCATAATTGCATTGACGACGTCCGAACTCACTTGAGACATTCCTGTATAACCAGGTTTTCCCACATGCATATAACAATATGCTTGTGGCAAACGAACGTTTTTCCAATGTGCAGCCAAAGCTATTTTCCCTTCACCATTCATTTTATTTTTTAGTCCTAATCGCCGTATTGAAATTGCATTGCATCCTCCTGCGTCTATGACCACCTGAGCAGAAATTTTAAATTTTTTATTTTCAGGGTCTCTAACAATAACGCCTGCTACATTTCCATTTTGATAAATAAAATCTTCCACTTTATGGTTTTCTGCTACTTCAATGTCTTTAGCTTTTAAACGATTGACAAATAAGTTATCTAATAAAAAACGCGGCGTCGATAAACTCGTAGGATGCTCTTTGCCATCTATCATCGGTGGGTAGTCAATTCCTAATTCTGCGCCATCATAAGATGAAATAAAAACACCACGAACTCTTTCAGGATTTTCTTGTTCAATTGATTTCAAAACTCCCAAGTCGTTTAAGATCGAGTCTGCTGCTGGGCTTATAAACTCGCCGCAAACTTTATCTCGAGGAAAGCTAGCTTTATCTAGGACCAAAGTGTTGTAGCCTGCTTTATTCAAAAAAAGCGCAGAAGCACAACCAGCTGGCCCTGCTCCAATTACAACCGCATCGCAAGATTTCATTATTTTTTAGAAATAGAATTACGCAAGAGAGCAATACGATATGGGAAATGTCTGAGGACTTGAAAACTTTCGACGCCTGCTTCTTTAGCCAATCCAATCATTTCTGTAGGGGTAAAAGCATTCATCACCGAAACAGGAGCGTCGTAACGAGTCAAACGGTTTTTTGTTAAAAGGCGGGTTAAAATATAAATTACGCAAAATGCAACTCGGCTTCTGTGTAAATCATTTACGATAAAACCTAAATTTCCAAGTTTATCTAAAGCTTGGATAATAGAAACGGCATTTGCTTCAGAAAAATGATGAAGAGATAAGGAGTTTATCGATAAATCAAAGCTCTTTTCTTTAAATGGCAAACTCAAAATATCGCACTGTACAAATGAAATTTCAGGAAATAATCTTGCTTCTTCCTTAGCATAGTCGAGCATTTTTCGATTGATATCAATAGCTATCACTCGAATTGGAACACCAATTTTTCTAGCTAAAAGAACTAATTCGGTAGGCTGGTCGGCAGAACCCGACGCTAAATCAATAACAGTAAACGGTCGTTTTTCTTTGTGATTGCGCAGGAATGGCTCCGCATGCATTAATAAAACCCGGTAACCGCTTAGATAACGATTAACTGTTCGAACATCAGACAGACTATCCTTGACTTCCTCAAAATGAGCCTCGTCCAAGTCTAATAGTTCATCTCTTAAATTACGCGGGGGAGCAGAGAAAAGTCCCATGATCAAAGTAATGGAGCCTTAGTGGAAATTAACTTAAGAATAAAATCAATCTTTATAAAAAAAATAAAGATCTCCATTAGCGATCTTCTTATTCATCCAAGAAAGTGTCATATCTTTGATAAAAATTCGAGTCGCAGGAATTAAAATAAATAATCCAATAAAATCTGTTAGCGGTCCTGGAGTGATCAAACAATAACTTCCCGCTACCATCACAGCACCGTTGAGAGCTTCGTGAGAAGGTTCAGACCTAGATTTTAAGTGCCATTGAAGTTTTTCAAAAAATTCTTTGCCATAAGAACGCGCTATCACCACACCTACCAAAAAAGTTAGCATGATAATAGAAATGGTATTTAAAGAGCTAATAGATTCGCTTAGTTCAAGAAGTCCTAATAATTCGACTCCAGAAAGTCCTAGTAAAAATATAATAGTAACCAACATATTTTTTGCTCGAAAATAAATTAATCAAAAAATTTAAAGGTAAAAGTATGACTCTTTAGGAGGACTAAATCAAAATTATTTAGTATTAATCGACAACTTGGATACTTTTTTCAATTACCGTTTCGAAATGCATCTGTCGATAAGTTGTCATTTACCCAAACTCTTTTATCAGAAGAAGCCTTTGGAGGAACGTTTCTCCCTTTCACAACAATCTATTATTGAGATTCGAAGTTGAAATTGTGACTCCTTCGCTATCAATATAGGATGTGGTGGTTGTGTCGATTCCAACCTCGGCTAAAGCTAAATCTACGACGTCTTGAAAGGTTTCGCTCCCACCTGAAGTAGAAATTTCATTTGTAACCAAAGTTCCAGTTAAAGTAATTCCCGTCCGATGACCTGCCAAAGTGTTTCTCGTGTTTTGGTTGCCACTAATATGGACTATTCCGCTAGAAATTCCTTATATATGAAATTCTTCAGTCCAAGATGCACCAGACAAATGACTTATTTCTACAATATTTTGTCGTCCTGGATTTTCAAAATTGGTTTGGCTAAAGATTACATTAGAATTAAGAGTGACCGACCCTCCATTGAGAGTCAATGCGTTGTTTATCACCAAACCAGTAGCGGCTTTTAAAGCGTCTCTCTCGTCTTTTGTCCTATCTATCTGTTCTTGTTTTTTCTTGAAAGTTGAACTTGGTATTTGAGGAGCTTGGAAACGTTTTTTAAACTGATCTGGTTCAACAGTGCTAAGAACAGTCTGTGCCCAGCAAAAATCTACTCCTCCTAAAA
>CAWVUN010000355.1:0-2842 GCA_963932495.1 uncultured bacterium | reverse complement strand
CTATACATTGCTTGCGGAATTTCTGGAGCAATTCAACATTTAGCTGGTATGTCTTCGTCTAAATGCATCGTCGCAATCAACAAAGATCCTTACGCTCCAATTTTTTCTGTCGCTGACTACGGAATCATAGGTGACGTCTTAGAGGTTCTACCTCTCCTTACAGATGAATTCCGGAAAACCTTAAAATCCTAAGATTTTTATAGTTTTAAAACTCTTTTATGTAGACCGTATAAGCTCGTTCTCACTTCTATCAATACCTTTAACCCATAACTAATAGAACCTTAATCTAATATTGCCTCGTGGAAGAACAAATTTTAAAAGTTTACAAAGAAGCTGGGTTTTCTTTTACTGAACCTCAGCAACAAAACGATATACTTGAAAAAACTCGTATATATTTAGCAGAACTGAATAAATGGAACAGTCAAATTAATTTAACTTCCAGAGGAGACCAGGGCCACATTTTACAACGACATTTTTCTGAGTCGTTACAGTATGCAAAAGGCATGAATCAAATATTAAGGTTGGTCGACATAGGAAGCGGTGCTGGTTTTCCAGGAATACCTTTGAAAATTGTTTTTCCTGAGATACAGATAGTTTTTATTGAAAGCCTAAGGAAACGAGTGAGTTTTTTGGAATCTGTTTCAAGAAAAATGAAATTCACAAACTACCAAGTATTAATTGGTCGAGCCGAAGAAATGGGCATGAGTGAGGAGTATAACTGTTCTTTCGATGCCGCGACTTTTCGGTCTGTAGCATCGTTACGTGATTGCTTGACCCTAGGCTCACCTTTTTTAAAGGAAAATGGAAAGATTTTAGTGAAAAAGGAACCGGATATCACGCTGGAGGACAATCACCCTATGTACTTTGATGAGGAATTTGAATTTACTACAGCAGATGGACGGGAATCTAAGCTATTGGTCTTTAATAAATGTTCCACGTGAAACATTTCTAGAGTAATTTCGGATTATTGTTCCACGTGGAACATTTATTATATGTATATGAGATAAACTATTAGCCCAACTCAAAATATATATACACTGTAAAAAACATTGAAATCAAAATACTAGGTTTAATAAATATGCACAAAATTATTGCCATAGCAAACCAAAAGGGTGGGGTAGGAAAAACAACCACATCAATAAATTTAGCGGCAGGTCTATCCTGGATATACAAAAAGAAAGTACTATTAATTGATTTAGACCCACAAAGCAACGCTTCCACTGGAGTAGGAGTCGATATCGGTGAAAAAAGGGCGACGGTATATGATGTTTTGCTAGGGCATGAGGCAATTGAGAATACAATTATAAAAACAGAAATTGAAGGGTTGTTTGTTCTACCAGCTTCTCCTGACTTAGCAGGAGCTGAAATAGAATTGGTACCATTAAAAAATAGAGAAAAACGATTACAACCTCTTATTAAAGGGAAAATGGAAAGTTATGACTTTATTATAGTAGATTGCCCTCCATCATTAGGGCTGTTAACTATAAATGCACTATCAATAGCCAATTCCGTACTTATTCCCATGCAATGCGAATATTACGCTCTTCAAGGTTTGCGTCATTTACTAAAAACATTAAAAATGATCAAACAATCACTCAATCAATCGATAACCGTTGAAGGTATATTATTGACAATGTATGACGGAAGAACACTATTAACTGGACAAGTAAAGGATCAGATAGAAAAATACTTTAAAGATTATCTACTAAAGACCATAATTCCACGAAATATAAGATTGAGTGAAGCGCCGAGTCATGGAAAACCAGTATTTTTATATGCAGAGAAATGCAAGGGAGCTGAATTCTATGCTGAACTAGCAAAAGAAATAATAGATAAAAATTAAATTAAGAATTTAAAAAATAACTATAAGTCAAGTTTTTATAGAAATATTGCCTAAATAGATATATTCTATACAAATTAAAAAGAGATCAACGAGGAAAGAGACAATAAATGGCAAAAAAAGGATTAGGCGGAAAAGGATTGAGTGCATTAATTCCTGATTTTGAAATGGGGGTTCCAAAAGCGGATTCAAACGAAAAACTTCGTGAACTATTGATTGATGAAATAGTTCCCAATAAAAATCAGCCAAGAAAATCTTTTAACGATACTAAACTTCAAGAGCTAATCGATTCAATCAAAGAAAAGGGCGTAATACAGCCGATAGTCGTGCAAAAAAGCGGAGAAGGCTATGAGATTATTGTTGGGGAACGTAGGTGGCGTGCATCTAAAAAAGCTGGGCTGAATAAAATACCTGCAGTTATAAAAGAAACAACAGATAAAGAGTCGTTAGAATTAGCAATAATTGAAAATATTCATCGGCATGATCTAAACCCCATTGAAGAAGGTATCGCCTATTCCCGGTTATCGATTGAGTTCGGGATGAAACAAGAACAAATTGCAAAAAACGTCGGGAAAAATAGAGCCTCTGTAGCAAACTATATACGCCTTTTGAAACTTTCTGCTCCAATACAAGAAGACATAGTCATAGGTAAAATATCGATGGGGCATGCTAGGGCTTTATTAGGTTTGGAAGAGGAAAAAGAAATAAGTGCTGTACATCAAAGAATTTTGAAAGATGGGTTAAATGTCCGGCAAACAGAAAGAGTTGTAAAACAATTAGTAAAAAATAATTCAGGTAAAAATAACAAACAAGCAAAAAAAACATCAAATCCAAAAAATATTTATATCAAATCAATGGAAGATGAATTACAAAGACGATTTGGAACGAAAGTTGAAATAATTAAAGGAATAAAAGGAGGAAAAATCATGATTACTTATTACTCCGAAACAGACTTAGAAAGATTACAGGAATGTTTTTTTTCAAAAAAAACGTAAATAGTTA
>CAWVUN010000354.1:0-2866 GCA_963932495.1 uncultured bacterium | reverse complement strand
TTATACATTTATTTTTATTCTTTAAATAGCCAGCAACCCCTGAAATCAAACCGCCTCCCCCAATACATGAAAACACAACATGCACGTCCGGAAGCTCATTAAGTATTTCTAAACCCAACGTTCCCTGTCCTGCAACAATATGCAGGTCGTTATAAGGGGAAATGAAGGGTTTTTTTCTTTCGACAGCTATTTTTCGAGCATATATCTCTACCTCACCGCTATCTCCATCATATTTCTCGATATTCATCCCATAATATTGGATCGCCTCTAATTTAGTTTTGGCAACAGTCTTCGGAACAAAAACTGTTCCCTGCATGTTTAACGATTTTGAAACATAACCAACTGCTTTTCCATGATTTCCTGTGGACGCAGTAACAAATCCATTGCTAAGCAGTTTCTTGCAAGACAAAACCTTATTAAAAGCGCCTCGGATTTTAAAAGAACCTGTGAGCTGCTCTGACTCCAATTTCAAAAAAACATTAGCCTTACAAAGCTCACTTAAATAGGGAGAAAACTCTAAGGGGGTTTTTCGGACAAACTTTTTTATCCGCTTATCAGCCTTTAAAATTTCTCGATATAATTCCACGCTATAGCCCTTCTTTTTTTACAATAACTCCATAAAAAAAAGCCTGCATCTTCCAACACAGGCTTTTTCTAAAAAAGTTTATTTGCATACTAAAAATTCATTTTATTAGATTATTTTGAAGCGCGTAGCGCATTATTTCTGAATTACTTTTTGCGTTAATTTTTTTTAGAATATTTGCTCGATGAACATTAACCGTATTAATGCTTATCGACAATTCAGCTGCTATATCTTTTTGCTTTTTGCCTGATGCGATCATAAAAAAAACTTGGTATTCGCGATTGGAAAGAGATTCATGAATCGGTTTATTCGACTCGTTATCCATATTCTTAACAAGCAATTCACCTAAAGAAGGAGTGATATACTTTCCGCCGTTAGCAACTTTATAAATAGCTTCTAATAGCTGATTAGGAGGGCATGTTTTAGAAAGGTAACTTGATGCTCCAGATTGAATCAATCGTAAGCCATACAATTCTTCCTGAAAAATACTCAAAATAATCACCGGTATATTTGGATCCGAATCTTTAAGTTGAGTCAAAGTTTCCATTCCATTTTTTTCTGGCATTTCTATATCCATCAGAATCACGTCAATATCTAATACTTTCACTTTCTCTAAAACTTCATTGCCATTTTCAGCCTCGCCAACCACTTCAATGCGAGGGTCGCGTGCAATAATATGCTTCAATCCCTGTCGAACAACAGCATGATCGTCTGCTATCAATACTTTTATCTTATACATTTTCTAAAGAATGATTGGCGTGTAAAGGTAAACTAATGGTAAACAAAGCCCCTTCTCCTGGAGCGCTATCAATTGTTACATGTCCTCCCCAATAATTTGCCCGTTCTTGAATTCCTAATAACCCTAAAGAATTGGAATTATAAATTTGATCGGGTTCAATCCCTTTTCCATTGTCCTTAACGGTTAAACAAAGATCGCTTTCACTAAACTGCAAAGATATTCGAACTTTGCTGGCATTTGCATGCCTTGCTACATTGGTTAAAGTTTCTTGGCAAATTCTAAAAATGGCTGTCGATAATTGGGGATCAAATTTCACAGAATCTTTTGGTAATTCCAATTTACATTCTATTCCTGTCCTTGCTTGATAATCCATACCCTGCCATTCAAGTGCGTCCAAAAGGCCGCAAGTATCTAAGATTTGTGGGCGCAGTTCTGTAGCGATACGTCTAACCGATTTGATTGTCGAGTCAATCATCTCTCCCATTGATTGAAGCTTTTTAATAATATCTGGAGAGTCTACATCGACCTCTAAACAAGATAATTCCATTTTCAAGCCTGTTAGTATCTGTCCCAGCTCGTCATGTATCTCGCGAGAAATTCTTGTTTTTTCATTTTCACGAATTACTTGTAATTGATTACTCAGTTTTCGCAATTGTCCTCTTGATTCTCTTAGTTGGTTTTCTGCTCGGCGACGTTCTTCAACTTCACTTTCTAGCTCATCATTAGTATCTTGTAATTTTTTAAAATCATTTACTCTCAGTTTTTCTAAGCGATAAAAATTAAAAATTACTATAACTCCCAGTATCAGAACGACGGTTAATAGCGAAACAAAAATATTACGGAAATCTTTCATATCTTCCAACATTACTTGCTGAAGCTGATTTTTAACTGATCCCACTTCGTCTAAAAAGATTCTTAAAATCTTGTTATATCTTTGATCTATTTCGGTTCCAGAACCTGATACTTCTTTTTTTTCTAATCTCTCATTTGAAATATTTTTAAATTGTGATAGTCGTTTTTTTAAGTCTTGGACAATCAAGCGGAGTTTTTTATCCTTCAGGGGTAATATTTTTTCTTGCCCTCTTTCCCCACCGTTAAGAATAGCTTCAACATACCATTCTGCATTAAAATACTTCTTGCGAACATCTTCCTCTTCAAAATGATCTCCATTTAAAATTTCTTCTACAAGCAAATGCGCGGTTGTTACATTAAGTTCAACTTCAACGCTTGCGTATATCAAAGGAGCGTAAACGCTATTCATTCGCATTGAATATTGGTAACTAATGAATAGCACTTTAATCACTATTATCCCAATGATCCCAATTAGCAAATAAATCCACCAGGGTATGGTTAAAATTTTAAATTTACTTTTAAACATAAAATGTTTTAAACCTTAAAAGATAAAATCACGGAGTAAAAACCCAAAACTCAACATTAAGTCATAGTTTTATTCAAAATATCAATAAATGAACCCTCTATAAAAAAATAGTATAAACGATTAGAATTCTTGCTATATAAATGAATCTAAATTTAATCATTAATTG
>CAWVUN010000353.1:0-2885 GCA_963932495.1 uncultured bacterium | reverse complement strand
AGATCTAGCAAAAGAACAAGAACGCAGAGGTCGTCCTATGGAGGCTATCGCTTTATACGAACGAATTATATTATTACAACCAGATCGACCAGAAATTTGGATTCAACTAGGAAACTTATATAAGCAGAACAATTACCACAAAGAAGCCGCAACTAGCTACTGGACAGCTCTTGACTTAAATCAAAATAACCCTACCATCCGCAGAGCATTACTGGAAACTTACCAAGCTTTAAGCACACAGGAAAAAGAATCTATTCAAGCAATTGAATCAATAAACGCAATTGCTCGCAAACGATAAAAATTAAATTTTTACCTTCCTCACACTAAAAACGAGCAACAAAAAGTTTTCTTTAATTTGATAGCTTTTTCCCTATGCTCCGCCCATTAAAATCTTTAATGAATCCCCCAACAATTAATTATTTGAAGACTCTCCCAATTTTCTATCCTTCTTTGCTCAATATTACAAATGAGTTTTTGATATAATCAGGCTTTATTTCCCCAGTATAAAAACGCGAGCAATTATAAAATGTCCAATAACCTTAGCTCTAGTTTGACACCCGAAATTTTATCAAAAACATCTTCTCTTAAAATTAGAGCAAGAACTTTGGTTGAAGGATTTCTATCTGGTCAACACAAAAGTCCTCACAAGGGCTCAAGCGTAGAGTTTGCAGAATATAAAGCGTACTCTCCTGGAGACGATATACGGCATATTGACTGGAAGGCTGTCGGTAAAACAAACAAGTATCACGTTAAGCAATTTGAACAGTCTACAAACTTAAAATGCACTATTATGCTCGACGGAAGCGGTTCGATGGCATACGAGTCGCCGAACCCAAAAAACCAAGCAATAAATAAAATGGAATATGCGCGAACTTTAGCCGGAGCATTGTCTTATTTAATTTTGAATCAATTTGATGCCGTCGGCTTAACAACATTTAATGATAAAACCATATCTCACATTCCTCCTAGGTCAAAGCCTTCACATTTCCAACACATTGTTCATGATTTAGAAAACCTAATTCCACTAGGAGTAACTCGTATTAATCAGGTAATTAATTCCATTTCGGAACAAATATTGGGACGCGGAATGGTAATAGTCATTTCTGATTTCTTTGCCCGAGATGACGACCTAGTTAAAAGTCTCAAACTGCTATCGTCTCGGGGGCTGGAAACCGTTCTATTTCACATTCTCCACCCAGACGAGCTTACTTTACCCTTTGAAGGAGATGTTGTATTTGAATCGTTAGAAGATGACCTAGCAGTGGGTTTAGATGCTTATGATATTCGAGATTCATACGAAGCTTTGATAAAGGAAAAAATCAATTATTATCAAAATAATTTTCCTTCATTAGGAATAGATTATGTTTTCTTTGACACCTCTCAACCTTTGGAGCAAGGGTTAAATTACTATTTATTAAAAAGAAAAAGTCTTCAAAAATGGCGATCATGAAGTCTATTTCTTATATTTTCATCCAATATAATTCCGGGTTTTGGTTGAAAGATTTGTATAATTTTTAATTTGATTATTAAATTAGTGCTTAAATAGATGACATTAATCAAACCTAGTCATAAATGTATTTTGATCTCTTTATGCAGTCTATATAACCGTCCGTATAACAACTCAAGAATAAGTTTCAAAGCTAATAAAGAATTAATTTTTAAGGTTTCATTATGGCGCTAAACTTTTCATCACCTATTTTTTTATTTGGTCTACTTGCGGCTTCTGCTCCGATATTAATACATCTACTTACTCGCCGTCAGCAAACACATATTAAGTTTTCAGCTGTATATTTATTACTGCAGTCTCAAAAGCGTTCGATAAAAAGATCTCGACCTAACCGCTTCTTACTCCTTTTATTCCGCTGCCTAGCTATTGCCTTCCTTAGTCTTGGTTTAGCCCATCCATTATATTCATCAGGAACTGCAAATTCTTCTTTAACCGAAGCTCCATCCGTAAACGTAATTATTTTAGACAACTCTTACAGCATGGGTTGGAAATCAGAAAAAGGAACTGTTTTCCAATCCGCTACAGAAATTGCTTCTCGTATAATTAGTCAACTTCCAGAAGGAAGCACCACTTATCTGATACTAACGTCAAATCCAAATAAATTAGTCGAAGGAAGTGGTAATAAACCAACAATGCTTTTAAAAAAATTAAAATTCGCCCAGCCATCATTTCTGAAAACAGATATAGGCTCGACAATTTCTACGGCAGCAGAAACTCTTGAATCTTCAAAATTGAAGGAAAAACGCTTACACATCATTACAGATGGAGATAAAAATGCCTGGGGGGATGAATCCAAATTTTCTGATATTGGCGATAGAATCCGCTCTTCGATTACAAATATATATGATTTAGGTTTTTTGCGTAGAGGCTCAAATCAATCAGCCGTAAAAAAGTTAGATATCAGGCAAGAGTTTCTAACCAACTCAAAAGTTGTGAGAGTAAAAACGGAAATTGCCAACCTTACGGAAAATAAACCAATTAAAACACTCCACACCAAATTACACGTTAATCAAAAAATACTTTCAGAAAGCACTGTTGATATTTCTCCAAATGCTACAACGATCAAAGAATTTTCCTTCCCTCAACTGGGAATAGAACCAGCCCTTGGTTTTGTCGAGTTAGAAGAAGATTCTTTATTGGCAGATAATCGTAAATACTTTTCCTATCTCCCTAATCGAAAAATCCAAGTTCTTGCAGTTGACGGAGACCCTAAAACGGTTTCTCATCAAAGCGAAACATTTTATCTAGAACGCGCTTTGAACCCATTTTACGGTTCACATTCGGATTTCGAACCAACTATTTCTACTTTAGAAGAGTTACCTTCAAAAGATTTACAAGAATTTTCAGTTGTCTTCCTATGCAATGTTCGAGAGTTGTC
>CAWVUN010000352.1:0-2893 GCA_963932495.1 uncultured bacterium | reverse complement strand
GATCGCGGTAAACTTCTTCCCACCGACGGTCAGGATAGGATTCTAATGGATTTCCCACCTTTACAACCGGTTTTAATTGAGCCCCTACCTTCTTGCTTGACAACGCCATAGCCGTAGCTACACCAGCGCTCACTTGCAAGAATTTTCTTCGGTTTAGCCTCATCTAAAGAACCTCCTTGGTTAAGAATGGACAAATAAAACTTGCCCACTTTGTTTATTAGGATAACCCCTAACCAACATTTAAACCGAAATCGCAAACAACGAATTCGGCTATACTTTTTCGAAAACAGTATTAACCGGCTCCGAAACCCTACTAAAACTAAGCAAACAACACTGAAAAAAAACAACAACACAAGCCTACAAGCGTTGACAACCCGCAGTATAAAATCTCCGTAACGGAAACCTACAATCATGCGGGAAAACCAACACGCTTCAGAACTTTAACAGAGCCCCCGTTCATAAAAAACGGGGAGGGAGGGCAAGTCCACACTCTGCAAAAACCCTGAAACATTGATCTCTTGAAACCATTATTCCTTAAAAGCCCATAAAACCTCGTAAATAGCTAAACCTTTACGAGCAAAAATATCCTTTTACGAAACTTAAACGTTCGTTTACCATTGTTGGAGCGAATGCACTCTATCTAATGGAAAATAGACTGTCAACGCTTTTCAAACACGCCATTTAGTAATAAAAATAAAAAGAAACTTCCAATAAAGAAAAAAAATGACTGTATCGAGGCCTTAAATCAACGCAAGCGAAACCATTAATAGGATTTATCCTATATTCTATAAACTAAACTCCAATATAATTAAAAGAATAATCCTATAGCCAATACTAGTGAACCAGGTAAATCTCGAACAAAAGTACGAATATTCCTACGCCGCATAAACCAACAAGGAATCCGCTTCGCGATATAAGAATATCAGAGCACTGAATCCCAATATCGGAAATTAAATCCAACTTCAAAACAACACAAAACAAAGATTTAAAAAGGTAAAAATTTTTTGAAAAATTGAGACTTATTTTTTTAATGTCTAAAAAACTAATTAACCGAAACATTCCTCAATAAACTTACATATGAACCACAAGGATCAGTAGAAAAAGTTAGAAGCATCCATTTGATTACAAACAACAATTGATATTGATTCTCATATACTATCGCTAAGATTTTATTTAATTTAAGAAGAAATAAATCTCTTTGATGCAGATATTTTAAATGTGTTACAATTAGAGAACGTATTTTTGCGCCAAATTTTAGTTAATTTATTTAAATCCGCACGTTTCCGGACTGAGCTGGGGTGGCCCTTTGGGTTCCAATTTCGGGATGATGGAAGCGGAGGCTAACCCAATATTGTATGGAGATTTTATTTAATGCCTGAAATCACAATGAAAAAATTATTGGAGGCAGGAGTCCATTTTGGTCATCAAACCAATCGATGGAATCCTATTATGAAAAAATACATATATGGTGCTCGTAACGGGATCTATATTGTAGACCTCCAAAAAACTTTAAAGAAGTTTCGAGAAGCTGAAGAATATATAAAGAAAATTGCTTCAGATGGTAAAAAAATTCTTTTTGTAGCAACCAAAAGGCAAGCTCAAGAGTTGATTGCCAGTCAGGCAGACCGTTGCGGAATGTATCATGTCAATCAAAGATGGTTGGGGGGAACTCTTACGAACTTCACCACTATTAAGAAAAGTATTGATCGACTTAAAGAACTTGAGCAAATGGAAGCCGATAACAAATTTGAGTTACTGCACAAAAAAGAAGCAGTCCAAAAAAGGAAAGAGATCCAAAAACTTAACAAGTTTTTCCAAGGCATTAAAAAAATGTCTCGATTACCTGAGGCGATTTTTATCATTGATACACTTAAGGAAAAAATTGCACTAGCAGAGGCAAAAAAATTAGGGATCAAAGTGATTGCTCTAGTAGATACAAACTGCAACCCAACTGGCATCGATTACCCAATTCCTGGCAATGACGACGCTATTCGGTCTATTCGACTTTTCACCCAAAGAATAGCCGAACTGGTCCTGAAAGGCCAAAACATGCCTGATCCACATGCTGGAAATGACGAAGAATCCGAAGCGGCAGTTGTAGCGGAAGAAAGTGCCGAACCAATAGCAAATTAATATAGACCTGTAAAGCTAATATTTGTCTTTTCGATTGCTCAAGGCCCTGCCTAGAATTCCATAATTTTACGTTTTTGGAATTCTAGAGAGAGCAATCCTTGCCAGTTTTTGCCTTATGAGTTCACCTGAAAAGTAAAAAACATAAAAAGCCAAAAAAACCAGCATCGAGTCATTCGATCAGAACAGTAAATAAAGAGGAATCAGATGGAAATCACAGCATTAATGGTTAAAGAATTGCGAGAACAATCCGGCGCAGGAATCATGGAGTGTAAACAAGCACTTAAAGAAACTGAAGGAAACATAGAAAACGCGATTACTTTTTTAAGAAAAAAAGGACTGGCAAAAGCCGAAAAGAAAGGTGGTCGCGAAGCAGCCGAGGGAGCAATTGGAACCTATATACATCCCGGAGCTAAAGTCGGAGTTATGGTCAAATTGCATTGCGAAACTGATTTTGTTGCCAATACTCCTGATTTTAAAGACCTGATCAAAGACATTGGGATGCATATTGCTGCCGCTAAACCTCGTTTCATCTCAAGAGACAATGTTACCGAAAACGACCTGGGAAAAGAGAAAGAAATTTTCGCTCACCAAGCTCGCGAATCAGGAAAACCAGAAAACATTATCGAAAAAATTGTGACCGGGAAAATGGAAAAGTTTTATGAAGAAAATTGCCTATTAGATCAAGCTTTCATTAAAGACCAAGATAATACCGTTCAAGAAATCATTAAACAGAAAATCGCTAAACTAGGAGAAAATATTA
>CAWVUN010000351.1:0-2910 GCA_963932495.1 uncultured bacterium | reverse complement strand
AGACCTTCGCATATTTTTTGAGAACTATTTATGGATGAGCCTAAGCCTTACAAAAAAAAATCTATCTTCACTCAGATAGCCCTTATCATTGGGTTAGCTCTTGCATTGAGTTTCATAGGAAATGCGATTCATAAAAATTGGAATAAACTTATAGAGTTAGACCTGAATTTTGACCTCCCCTACTCCATTGCCACGATTGCCTCGTTCACAGCCGCATACTACGCCGCATTTTTTGCCTGGAACGCTATTCTAAAGGCAATAGGACTTACAATTTCTGTTCGATCGGCACAATATAATTGGTTTGTTTCTAACTTATGGAAATATGTTCCAGGCAAAGTATGGACAGTGTCAAGTAGAGCTTTTTTACACAAAAAACAAAACCATTCTGTTGAAATGGTTGTCTCTGCTACACTATTAGAAGCATTATTTTCCTATTCCATTTCGGTCTTAGTCTTAGTGAGTCTCATGGTTTATCATAACGATATGGGGGAATATTTCATACCTTTGATAGGAGTCCTTCTTTTATTTTGCTTAGTGCTCTCGCCAAATATTTTTACGAAATCGGTTAATTTTGGTTTGAAGCTAATCAAAAGAAATCTAATTAAAATTGAATTATCCGTTGGTTCTCGTATTTGGATTTCACTTTTATATTTAGGCTTTATTGGTATCCAAGGAATTGGTTTTTGGTTTTATATCAAATCAATATTTCCAGATTTGTCGCCAAATTATTTTGCCATTCTATTTGCATTTGTCTTTTCCAACCTAATAGGAATGTTGGCATTTTTTGTGCCGAAGGGAGTTGGCGTCCGGGAAAGTTTTTTAGTGTTATTGCTCACTCCTATTATCTCTGAACCAAAAGCCATCGTCATATCGCTTTCTCTTCGCCTCTGGCTCATTGCAATCGAATTAATAGTCGCCGGGTTTCATTATTTTTTTTTAAAGCCGAAAAGAATTCAATAAAATCTATCATCCCTCCTCTATCATGCTAGAGAGAAACAAAAAATATCTATTTGCAGATTTTCTAAAGTTCAGAGGATGACTCTTTGGTGGGCATTAAACGAATTCGACCTTTTCCATTAACGACGAGCCCTTTTTCTCCATTCAGAATTTCGATGACAGCTTTACCAATCAATTCTTTTCTCCAGCCATAAAAAAGGCTATTCCCTTCAAGGGGATCTTTTTGCTCAAAACGTAAAACAAGATCGTGGATTAGTTTACGGTCAGCTAAAACTGTTGCTTCAATCTTTAGCTCGATAGCGCGCATTTGAATATATGCCGCTAAAAGCTCTTCAACTCCAGGTTGGGTCGAATAATTTCGGACTTCAGGCGCTCTAGGGATATCCTCTTCAGGAATGGCTTTTCCTCTTTCAATTGCATCTAAAATCATATCAACACTTTTGCCAACTTCTCTCTGATGCAATCCACGAATAGATTCCATTGCCGATTTATCTTTAGGGAGAATTCTTGCAATTTCTAGTAAAGGCTCATCCCTCATAATACTTCTTGGATGACAATCTCTTAAACGGGCTTCCTTTTCTCTCCATGATGACAGCTCAATTAAAACCGCTAAGTTTCTTTGACGTAAATTACGAAAGTTTTTTATCCTCATATATTGTTTTTGAGGATCGGGTAATTCGTAATTATTAGGGTCTTCTAATGGAGCAAACTCGTCTTGAAGCCATTCCAATCGATTAGCCTTTTTTAAATGCTCCAGCAAGTTTTCATAAACAGGGGCTAAAAAACGAACATCATCTATGGCATATTCTATTTGATTTGAACTTAAAGGACGTCGACACCAATCGGTATAAGTTTCTGTTTTATAAATTTTCTTACTAATTGTTTTTTGGACAATTTTAGCAAACGATATTTGAGATCCCCACCCCAAAAGCGAAGCAGCTACTTGCGTATCAAAAACTGGTGAAACGGCAATTCCGCATAAACGGTTTAAGATCTCTAAATCTTGCCTTCCAGCATGAAATACTTTGAGAATCGATTTTTTTTTAAAAATTTCAAGCAAGCATCCAATATTTTTAACAGCAATTGGGTCAATCGCAGCGCAAATCCCATTGCCCGAGACCTGAATGAGACCTAAGTGATGAAAGTAAGATTTTTCTCTAACAAACTCTGTATCGATAGCTAACCAATCACAGTTTTCTATTTGACTACAGTATGAGGAAAGTTGTTCTGATGTAGTAATGTACATGAATTTCTCCTGAATATCTCATTGCAGATGGAGACGGTATAAGCGAGAGGGAAAATTAAAAACTCCCCTTCGGGAAGGCAGGTAATTAAATCAAGGAGAATACTTTAGGTTCATCCTAAAATTCTTGGACACAATATATTTTAACATTTTAATTGTCAAGTATTTACCTTCTTACAGATAAAGTATTTGACTCATAATAATTTTAAACTGTTATTATTAAATGGCTTCTTTATTAGCCTTAGCCCAAACTCTTTGGGAAAAGCATTTTTGATTGACTTTTATACTTTTAAACTCTATTGTCTATTTATAGATTTAGTAAAGGAAATACTCTCTGAATTTCCAACTTTGGTATTCTATTTATGAGAATATTAGCGATTGACTCCTCGGTTCCGATAGGGAGTGTCGCTCTTCTCGATAAAAGCGGCATTATCTCCCAAGACTCCATCGCACGCGACTCTTCATTTTCGATACTTATTCTTCCAAAAATTCGTGAAATAACAATTCGTTTTGGGCTTCTTAGCTTAGAGCAATTGGATGGATTTGCATTAACCACTGGCCCAGGTTCGTTTACAGGTTTAAGAGTCGGTATGAGCTTAATTAAAGGAATTGCTTTGGGTTTAGGGAAGCCCGTTGTCGCTATAGAAACTTTATTAGCCATCGCCGCGCAAGTTGATTCTCATGAACTCCCTATTTGCGCTATCCTCGAT
>CAWVUN010000350.1:0-2921 GCA_963932495.1 uncultured bacterium | reverse complement strand
ACATTTAAATAAGATTCTTGAATAATGGAGTTAGAGTAAAATAGTAAATCTAAGTCGATGATCCTAGGCCCCCATTTAACCCTTCTGATTCGACCCATTTTGTTTTCTATTGCAAGAAGAACTTTCAATAAGCCTTGAGGGGAAAGGGCTGTTTTAATTTTAATAGCAGAGTTTATGAACCAGTCCTGATCTTTTACTCCAACAGGGGCTGTTTCATATAATGAAGAACTAGATTCGATAGAAATTTCTGAATAGGAATCCAGTTCTCTGACGGCTTGCTCGCAATTCTCCCGAGCTAAGCCCTGATTTGAACCGATACCGATAAAAGCTATTTTTTCCATTCAAGAGATCTCTAAAGATTACGCGCGTCCTTAGGGATGATTTTAAATAATAAGGACTCGCGGTTTGAAAAATATAAAATTATTAGAGCCGTTTTTAAAACTCAAATGTTTGCTTGGATAATCGGTTTTTTATTTCCGCCATAATTCGGTTCTCTTCTTCTTCCCCATTAGCGGCAAAAGTTGCGGAAAAACGGACAAAATTGCCAACATTGTCCCAGGGAACAGTTGAAATTAAATGTTCGGTAATCATATACTGGGAAAAGTCTTCTGCCGATTTAAAAGTTCGACCTCCTTGAATACTTTTCGGAGCTTTGACGTATAAGAAAAATGTTCCCCCAGGCATGGAAGCCTGAAAACCAACTGACTTTAAGGTGTCAACAAGTTTTGAAAGTCGGCGTTTATATTTTTTACCAATTTCTTCCGTGATTTCTGGATGCCTTAAGCAATAGGCTGCAGCTTTCTGGATAGCGGCAAATTGACCAGAATCGATATTATCTTTAACGTTTGCGAATCCTTTAACTACCAGTTCGTTGCCAGCGATAAATCCAATTCGCCATCCCGTCATATTGTACGATTTTGAGAGCGAGTGCATTTCAGCTCCAACATCCATAGCTCCTGGAACAGATAGAAAACTCAGAGGTTTATCGTCGTATACAAGGGAAGCATATGCTGCGTCTTGAAGAACCACAATTTCGTTTTCCTTTGCAAAAGCAACAACCTCTTTGAAGAAGTCAAGTGTAGCTTTCGCTCCTGTTGGATTATTTGGATAATTTAAGCAAAGAAGCTTAGCTCGCTTTTTAGTATAGGCGTCAATTGACTTAAGATCTGGTAAAAAGTTGTTAGATTCTTCTAATGGAAGATTGACAGATTCTCCTCCTAAATACTCTGTATGAGTCCCCATAACCGGATAGCCTGGTGCTGTCATCAAAGTAACGTCTCCCGGGTTTACGAAAATTAGTGGAGTGAGAGCCAAACCGGGTTTTGCGCCGATAGTGTGATTAAGATGTTTGGATGAATCTAATCCTTTAACTCCAAATACGTTTTCCATATACTCGACGGCAGCTTGTTTAAATTCGTCAATGCCATTATCAGAGTATCCGCGGTTTTCAGGCTTTGCCGCTTCTTGTTGAAGAGTTTTAACGGCTTCTGGAAAAGCCATTTCATCCGGCTCGCCAACTCCCATGTCAAACAGCTCTTTACCAGGATTTGCATCCAGAGCAGCCCGCTTAGCGCGTTTAATTTTTTCAAATTTATAAATAGTTGTGTCTTTGCCAAAGCGACTACCGCCAATGCGATCGGCAAATAATGATTGAATATAGCTCTCTTGATCAGGCATTAAAATGTTAACTCCAAAAGTAAATGGGGAAATTGAATCTAGCCAAAAAAGAAACCTCTGTCAACTGCTAATGGAATGCAAATTCAGAAATAATTTAAGTGGCAGGAAAAGGGTCAATTTTTTAGCTTTATTGAGTATTTAGCTTGCTTTATTAGTAATTACTTAAACAGTTTCTCCATAGTTTTATAGAAATTTAATCCCATAAGCAGGTTTAATTCCCCATGGCTCGCCACGTCTTTTAAAATAATGCTTTTTATAGGATACCCCGTTCGCTTAAGGCGGGGTAATTCATTCTAAAAAAATAAATTAAGTTGGTGTCATTTTTTTGTCGGAAACTCTCGCTGATTCGAATGTGGCCATTTCGTTAAAAATTTTAACGGAACTTTCTAAGATGCTAATTCCTAAAGCCGCTCCTGTTCCTTCGCCAAGCCTCATTTGAAAGTCGAATAACGGAGGTTGGTTATAGAGTTCAAAAAATAATTCATGTCCGGGTTCCAAGGATTGATGTGAAGCAAAAACATAGTCGGAAACTCCTGGGTCTAGTTTTAAAGCGATAATTGCCGCCGCGCCTGAAATGAGTCCATCTACAACGATAGCTTTTCGACTTGCCGCCGCACCTAAGATTAAGCCAGCCATTCCACCGATTTCAAAACCTCCAACCTTTGAAAGAACGTCTATAGGATCGTTTGAATCGGGAGTATTAGTTGAAATAGATTTTCGAATAACGTCTATTTTTTTTTTTAAAGTTTCGTCTGTTACCCCAGTGCCACGTCCAACGAATTTTTCAATGTCTTCGCCGCTAAAAACGGATATAATGGCAGCGGCGGAAGTACTGTTTCCAATTCCCATTTCTCCAGCGGCAAAAATGTCTACTCCTTTTTGGGACCATTCAATGGCTAAATCAAATCCAACTTGAAGTGATTTTTGGGCTTGGTCTCGCGACATTGCGGGGACCTGAGCCATATTTCTAGTTCCAAAAGCAATTTTTTTGGATAAAACTCCTTCGACGTTCTCAAAATCAAAGTCGACTCCTATGTCTACGACAATCACTTCGGCACCAATGTGTTTAGCAAGAACGGTGATAGCCGCTCCACCTGATAAGAAGTTTTTCACCATCTGTGGTGTTACTTCTTTTGGGTAAGCACTCACTCCTTCTTCTGTGACTCCATGGTCGCTGGCAAAAACAAAAATAGCTTTTTTATCGAGTGAAGAATCGCCCTTTCGAATAGCGACATATCGTTTAG
>CAWVUN010000349.1:0-2927 GCA_963932495.1 uncultured bacterium | reverse complement strand
AAAACTCCTCCGTCCGTTGCCACAAAAGTTTGATTTGTAGAAAGAGGATTTCCTGTATTAACCATATTACAAGTTGTTCTCCCTTATACCCTTGACGCATTAAATTCAAAAAACCCACCACTTGACGGTTCAGTAAAAACACATTTTACTTCAGTATCGTCTTTAATCGCGCTACCAGCTTTACTCAATACTTTCACTGCAACACTCGCATTCCCTGGACTTGTGAAAGTAATTTGAGCTAGCACCTGCCAGACAACTAAATTATCATCATTACCTTTAGGTGAAATTTCTTCTCCAATTTCAGTAAAAGTATCTGAAATCGCTTCGATAGGGTCACAACTGACTGTTGATAAAGCCAATATTATGAAATATCACGATTTTAATAAATTTAAAGTTAAATCTCATAATTTTGTCAAGCGGTAGAAGTCCCGCTAAGCCCTAACACAGTTCTAGATGAAGTTACGTCTTCTGCAGTAGCAAATGAATCAAAACCTATTCTAAACGGCGACCCATTAACTACCAAATATGTCCTTTGAGCATCAACCGTAAGAGATGTTAGTTCTAAAAAAACTCGTTTGTAAAGCGATTAGTAAAAGTACAAACTACTTCCACTGGCCTCATCATCCGATCTCCATTTTGATCTGTCACAATAATGACCGCGGTTGCCAAATTTCCAACACCCCAGCTCATTAAACGTCAGCGTCACAGAGCTAACAGCTTTTTCACCAATAACCACGTTTAACATTAATTATATATAAATTTAATTTAATCCATATAAAACAGAGTTTTATGGGCACTATCAAAATCTTTTTTTTTAGACAATTCTCCTGAATAATCAGGGAAATGTAGTGATTTAATTTTATAAAGGCCAGATCCTTCGCTTAACCTATCGGTTCGCCTCTTGAAGCCATGCAATACAATTTGTAAAACTCTACTCTTTTAAGTAATTAACACATAGAAGAAGGACTCTTACTAAAGAGATAGGTCAATAGTAAAGTGAGGGTTGATGCTTCGAGCATTTTATTGGTAATTCAAGCCTGAGGAACTATCTCAATTTTCTTTACAGATTCTTTTTCTTTTGTCCAAGCGGGTTTGCGCATAATTTCTAATTCGGCTCTCACGGCTCCTTTTGAGGCTAAAAAGAGGAAGGGAGTTGGTTTACCATAAACGAGCGCAGTTTCTTGTTGAGGGGCGAGTATTTCTTTACTGCGATATATTTCTGAACCGTTTGCATCAAAAAGCGTCAAATATAGATAAAACCTAGGATCTCCATTATCAGCCGTTGGGAGATTGTGAAGAACAAATTTATTCGTTAATTTCACATTGATTGCCTCTCCTTTCCATTCATAATCGATGGAAATATCCTCTTCCTCTACAATTCCTGCGGGAAATGAATGATTAGCCACTTGTTTTGACGAATGGAATAAAGAAAGAGGGAACTTTTGGGTCAACCTTCCTGGATTGCGACGCATATGACAATCCTGGCAAATCGCGTCTTTGCCTGTTTCTTTCCACTCTTTAAATGTCTTGGGGTGACATGAAGAACAAAACTTCGATTTTCGATAATCTTCGTTTTTCTTTGTAGGGTGGGGAGGAGAAAATAACTTAAAAGGTCCTTCCATGGCTCCATCGCGTAGGTGACAGGAAACGCAAAATACGCCGCTATCGCGATGTTCTAATCTAAGGGATGGCTTTTCTCCTGGTTGAACAACTCCTGGAGCGTGACAGGACAAACATTTCTCTTTCGATCGGTTTTCTGAATCTTCGATAAAAATTGAACTTGTCCAAGCTTGAAAATGTCGACTCTTTTTCCAGGCGTCAAAGATTTCTTGATGACATTCGACACAACTTTTAGCGGTTGGATTTTTTACTAATTCAGGTTTGCGAACTAATTCAACTAACGCGCCTGGGATAGCCGTATATTCATAATTTATTAACCAATAGCCACCAAAAATTGCCGCCAAAAAAAGAAAAAAACCGCCAAAAAAGTATCTCCGCCATTTTATTACCATGAATTTTAAACCTATATAAAAATTAGTGAGATTAATGTAGCACGGCTTTTTTTTATCAGCCAGAAACTAATCAAACTGCGATCCAATAAAAATACCCATTCAAGAAACGAATTAGATAATTTTTACGAAACTAAAAAAAAACGTTATTTAAACCGCTATTTCTAGACAAACCTGAGATAGAGCTCGTTGGTAATTTTTAGAGACCTTTTTATAAAATCGCTTTGTTACGCTCGTCTATCGTTTTAAGGGAACTTCTAAAAGATGTTTTTAGCTACGATCCAACCTTATGAAATAAGAGCTTCCGAGTTGCCGCAAGTAAAAATATTGAATTAATAGAGATTCCCCTAAATGACTTAGTAATACATCTTTATCTTTTAGTTAAATTTTTGTATTTTAATACTATATACGACTTTTAACTCTCTTTTAGAAACCTCTTTTTTCGTTCATTTTATGAATCCAAGTGCTACAACTGCTAAAGAAACCTCCAATTCAGAAATACGCAATCCTGACCAAGATCAATCCGAACAAATAAAAATGGAAACGTTAGACAAAGCAATTGAACAGTCAAAAAACTATTTATTATCTCGCCAGGACTCAGAAGGTTTTTGGATAGACGAATTAGAATCTAATGCCACTATCACTGCGGAGTTGATTTTCTTAATGCATTTTGTGGGAAAAATTAATGAAGAGACTCAAAAGAAATGCGTTCAATACCTGCTTAACGAACAAAGAGAAGACGGGAGTTGGGCTATTTACTATGACGCTCCTGGTTGCATGAGTACAACTGTCGAATCGTATCTGGCGATGAAAATGGCAGGCGTTTCGCACGATCACCCTCAATTAGTAAAAGCCAAAGAGTTCGTCTTAAATAACGGGGGAATAAACAAATCACGCGTTTTCACTAAAATTTTCTTA
>CAWVUN010000348.1:0-2933 GCA_963932495.1 uncultured bacterium | reverse complement strand
ACAAAAGAACCTGGCGATGAAATTTTGCGTTTTTTTGTACACCCTGTCTTGCGCGATCGTTTTTTGAGAGCTTCTGATTCTAAGTTCAAACTTTCTGAATCAGAAATAAGAGACTGGCATAATCTGATTTCTGAATTTTATTACGCACTATTTTACGCTCAGTTGAAAACCGATCCTAAATCTGCATTTTCTTATTTAGGCGATTGTTTGGAGTACGCGGTTTTGGGAGGGAATTGTGAAGATGTTGCAGAGTTTTTAGAAATTTTCTTAGATGGATATCGCGATCATGTCTTTGGCGGAAAGATTTGGACATTGTTTGAGAATATTTCTGAAATGTTGCTCAAGGAAAGAGACAATGCGGATTATATAAAATGGGTAGAAAAGATGGGAAAGGAGTTGGTTCAAGCTCATCCTATTCTTTCTGAAAAGTTGTTGACGTTTTGGAGGGACCATCCTCTTGCGGATAGTGAGGAGAGGGTTTTATCTCTGGAAATTTTCGGCCGATTGGGTTTGTATCTAAATAAGTATGAAAAATCGCTAGAGAATTACTCTCAGTATGTTTCCTCTTTGGCAAAATTTCCTGAGATCGAAAAAACATTCGGACTTGTTTATTATGAAATGGGAAAATCAAATCTGGGCATAGAGCAATGGAAAGAAGCGGTGGATTGTTTTCTGAAATCGATTGATTGGAGCGTAAAACTAAATGAACGTAAAAGACTTGGAGAAGTTCATAGATTATTAGGATGCTCTTATAGGGAAAACAAAGATTACGAGTCTGCGTTAGGAAGCTTTAAAAAGGCAATGGAATGCGATGGGACTTTGGAAGACGAATCTGGAATAACAGAGTCGCATTTTTACTTAGGGGATACTCATTTACTGATGAAAAATTGGAGCGAGGCGATTAAAAATTTTGCCACGGCATTAGATCGTGGAAAAAGCTCTAATAATGTCTCTCAAATTGAAATTTCATATAATGGGTTAGCTAACGCCTGCGCCGGACAAGATCAGTGGGGGCAGA
Organism: uncultured bacterium; assembly: GCA_963932495.1. GTDB lineage: Bacteria > Nitrospinota > Nitrospinia > Nitrospinales > JAJDAT01 > JAJDAT01. The sequence goes on along the minus strand of CAWVUN010000348.1, from coordinate 1,915 downwards.
TGAAAGGCCTTCTTCTAATGGCTGCCGAGGCCATTGCTTCAGCTAAAGCGTATTTGAATAGATCAATCACTTTAGAAAAAATTAGAGAACATAGAGCGCGTTATGACGATTCAGATTGGCAAGGGTTGCAAGAAGCTCTACCGAGAAAAATTGTTGAAAGTTTAAAAGACGGTTCATATAAAAATAAAAATTAATAGAATTACTTGGTAGTGTTTTTTTTATATCATTGAGAGAGCATAAGCTTTCAAAGAGGTACATGAGTGCATAAGATAGGTAAAATTTTTTTTAGTTCAAGAAAGTTTTTGAATTTAGAAAAGGCTGACAGAATTAAAGAACTCCTTATAGATCGGTTTGGAAAAGAACATGTGGTTGCGAACCCCCCGGTCCCTAAAGGAAAAGGCCTTGAAGAATTCCTGGAGAATCAGGTAGAACAATGCGCTGTCTTGGTTGCTGTTATGGGATATGGTTGGAGCCCGACAGACGATTTAGATTCTGGCGATTGGATGGGTTCTGAAATGTCTGCCGCTTTCGATAAAAGAGTTCCTGTTATACCGGTATTACTAGATGATATGGAGCTTCCTCCTGATGAGAGCTTACCAATTTCTTTACAATCTTTAGATGAAGATAAAGCCGTCTCGGTTTGTACAGAATCTTGGGAAAAAGACGCTGAGAGGTTGGTAGTTTATGTGGCTAAGGAGTTAGCTTTAAACATTAAAAGGTTGGAAACTGATATTTCTGGAAAAGGAGAAATGAATCCGCCTCCTCAAGATTTGTCTAGAAGCCTGGACGATAGAAATCAAGGAAAAGGATTAGGACTTGCCGGAGCGAATATGACGGATACCCGGCGCGCTATTGAGTATTACTTGGAAGATTTAAAGTTTGCTGAAGAGCTAAACGATCGCTATGGTCAGGCGTTGGCGCTTTCTAACCTGGGTCTCGCCTATGCCAAGATGAACGAAACGAGACGTTCGATTGAATATTTCAAGCGTCGGTTGATCTTAATTAGGGAGATTGGAACCTTTGAAGAATTAACGGAAACATTGGCAAGTCTTGGTGACGCTCACGCTATTATTGGCGATCTCGATCAAGCAAAAAAGTATTTCTACGAACAGATTTCCTTAGCGAAAGAAAATAACGATTTTCAGATGGAAGGATTGGCCTTAAATGGGTTAGGTCATGTCCACATCAAATTAGGCGATATCGAAAAAGGAATCGATTGTTATAAAGGATGTCTGAAAGCAGCTCTAGAACGTAAAGATTTAATCAAACAAGGCGAACTTTTGACTGCCATTGGTTTGAATTACGTTAAATTAAATAAATATAAAGAAGCGGTTGTCTTACAAGAACGCGCTTTAGAAATATACAAGGAATTAAGCAAGCAAAATGAAGAAGGGCTTATATTAGCGGATTTAGCTGATTCTAATGCAGGTATGGAAAATTTTGCGACGGCTATTTCTTTTGCTAAACAAGCTGTAGAATTGTTAAAAGAAAATTATCCTGTTGAAGTTCGTCATTTAGAAAGCCTGATAAAAACGTGGAAAGAAAGATAATAATTTTTTAGAAGAATAAAGGGGATGTGGCTTGCGCTAGAATTCCTCTGTTGAATTTTTTATACTTCAGTTACTAAATAACCAGAAACGAGTTTCCTTAATGCAAGAATCAGAAATAAAGGTGATAGGTCCCCTTTTTCGCGCAGAAAAGTATCTCAATTTATATGTTTTAAACGATATTTATCGACGAGTTGCCAGATCTTCTTATAGCCAGTTCTCGGGTAATGAGGTAAAAGAATCCGAAGTTAGTTCTGGGATTTGGGGTGGCACTTACTTAATCGCCGACGAGAGCGGTTTCGCTAAGAATAAAATCCAGAGGATGTATTGCATTGTCAACTTGCCTCAGGAAAAAAGTTTTGATGATA
>CAWVUN010000347.1:0-2946 GCA_963932495.1 uncultured bacterium | reverse complement strand
ATAGCATGAAGAAACGCTTCCATAGATTGAGGATAATCCCCATCCCGCATCAACTCCAATCCATTTTTTACAAATTGTTGGCTAGTTTTTTTCTCGCATTGGCTTAGAATTGGCAAGAGAACTGCAAAAAAAACAGCGAGGAAACATTTTCTTTTAAAAGAAGGCTGTGGGGTATTTTTTGTCATGAATAAAAAACTACATCCTTATATAAACTAAATACTAAACGTTATTTTTTTAGTAAATTATCATAACACAACAAACCTAAATTGAGATCGCTCCTACTTTCTTAAAAAAAGCGCAAAACACGATGGACCCTTTATTTTTTATTTTATTTTTAATTGCCCCGATTTTACTGCCTTTAATTTGCGCTTTTGCCTTTTTTTATTCGTCTGGCATTCTAAGACTAAGAAAATCTAATATCGCGCGAATTCTAAAATTAAAACAATTGGCAAAGATTCCGGATACCTTTTCTAAGGAAAAAAAAGCTTACCAAACTGCTTTTGATAAAGTTGATAGCATTTCTTCTTCCTGGCTTCTATCCGAAACGGAATGGAATATCTACGATAACGCACATGATTTTATTTTAAATATTGCTTCGTCCTTCCATCCTGATTCTCGGACCCCCATTCTAGAAGTTCGAGTTGGGAAATTAATCTCCGGTCTTAAAGTTTTAAATAAAAAGCTTCTTGATTTGACGAACAGTAAAGGGTTTAAGAAAATGGCCAATTTTCGCTTTAAACACGCCATTTCAGTTCACAAAGTATGGGAAAAAAAGCAAGAGTGGGAGGCGTCGCAATGGGCAAAATTTCTCAAAAAAGTTAAGCTATATTTCATTGCCAAATGGGCTTTTACTGCTTTTCGTTTTTTTGATATTAGTTTTTGGGCTATTAAAACCTTCACAGGACTGACTCACCACTTTGCTATTAAAACACTGCTCGTTCATTTATATTTAGAGCTAGGAGAATTTGCTCATTCGATTTACCGAGAAGAAAAAAAATCTGATTTAGACTTTGACGCCAATTTGGATGATAATTGGGAAGATCTTTCTCCAGACACCAACTGGACTCAAACAAAAGTCCCCACTGAAATTAAAATAGACCTAGGCCCCGTACGTAAAGACATTCTATTTTCTAAAACTTTTATGGATTGGAACTTCGTTAAAAACATCTATTGGGAATCTATAAAAACTATCGCCTGCCATTACCACCCAAATTCCGAAAACCCATTATACGAAGTAAAGCTTTACAACGGGCTCATATTCGCTTCCCGACTATTGGACATGGCCTCTTCCCTCGAAAAACGTCCCGAAATCCGTAAAGTTCTAAACATTAGAATAGCTCAAGCGGTGAACTTGAAAAACAAGGTCGATACAGTTTTAGATTTTCCGATCGTAGAGTGGTTGAGAAAATATAAATTAGGAAGAGTGGCTCAAATTGCGTCTCTCGCTTATAAAACTATAAAAAACCGACATCCCGGTTTTTTATTAAAAGACTTATTAACCACTCTTTTAACGGAAGGGGTCAAACGCTGGTTCTATGTTTCCTTATTCGATAAAGTCGTCGGAGAAACTTGCATTCTATTCGACGAGACTGAAGAGAGCCTAGAAAAAAACCTACTTGAAAAGCCAGATTCCTCGATAAGCTCCTAAAAACCTAGAGGTAATACAAATTTTTTATTGAATCGAGGTTAGATCCCTCGACTTGCGCTCGTGACAGGTCATGAGTCTGTTGATAAATAAAGCCAACTTTAGTTTAACTGTGACCCCATAGAACAGTTTCTTGATAAATCAACGGGCGAAGCCAGACCGACGTTCCTAAAAACAAGGAGCTAAATTATTGAAGTTATTAACCTAGATTCTTCAGAGTTTATCCTGAGTAACACCGAAGGGCTCTTTTAGGGCAACTCTAGAATGACGGCGAGCTAAAATTTTAGCTTTTCGCAGAATTTCTTTTCGAACACCACGTGAGCTAGTTCCTTGATGAATCAGCATATAAAACTCGCCTGGATCAGATACTCTTAACACGCTGAGTGGACGATGAAATACTGGGACTCAGGAGACAAAAAAGAAAGCTTTGCTAATGCTCTTATTTCACCGCAATGAATCCGGCAAAGTTATACCATTTAAAAAACAAATCCACTGTTTCGAAACCACATCGATTTAGAAGATCTATATTCTCGTCTAATCTATATGGAATCAGTACATTCTCTAGGGCTTCTCTTTTTTGGGCTATCTCTTTATCGGAATAGCCCTGAGTTCGTTTGAATTCGCTGTAGATTTCAACATAGAAGCGATTGAACATCGAGCTATTTCCCAATACTTTTTCGACTAGAATAAAACAACCATTCGAATTTAAACCTTCAAAAATTCGGCGAACGAGACTTTCTCTTTGGAGGGGCCTTACAAATTGCAATGTGTAATTCATAAAGACAACAGAAGCATTTTCAATTTCTAAGCCTTCGGAGATATCTTCTAAACGTAACTCAACATTGTTTATAGTCAGATCTTTCAGTTTGCTTTTAGCTTTCTCTAACATCCAGGGGGAGTTGTCTACCCCTACTAATTGGACCGATGGATCTTCCAAGTTCTTGGACAAATCAATGAGCAAGTTAGCAGTCGAACAACCTATATCAAATGCCTTCGAATCCGGACGTATAAAATTTAGAGCTAAGCGAACTGCCATTTGCCTAGTTTCTTGGTACAAAGGAACGCTTCGGTTCAACATATCGTCGAAAACTCCGGCTACTTTTTCGTCGAACTCGAACTCTCCGTTTTCAAGCGGATCTTTAAATAAATCGTCTTTTTCAGTCATTTTCTAAAAGAACAAAATTGTTTTAGTTACTAAGGAACTAAAATAAAGAGATCGTGCTTCGACAGGCTCAGCACGACAATTTATTTAATATTTAATGAGTTTTCTAGCTCATTTATTCTTTCTACTATTAAGAATA
>CAWVUN010000346.1:0-2955 GCA_963932495.1 uncultured bacterium | reverse complement strand
AACAAAGCAACTAGGTCGATATTCGCACTTCTCGAAAATCAGCCAACCCTAGAGAAAAAAGCTTCAAACCTCAGAGGCCTCTCAATTAAATACGAAAAACTGCCACGACTTGCCGCCGCTATTCAAAACCGGGTTGGCGAGCTATACAAAAAAGGAAATGAAAACTTATTAGCTAAGGAAGCCTACCAAGAGACCGTCGACCGATTTTCAGATTCTATCAAAGCCAAAAATGCCGCTCTTTTTGCGCTAGCAAATATTTATTCAGAGGAAGAAGATTTCGAACAAAGTTTAAAAATATATGAACAAATCGCAGACGATTCAAAAGATCTAAAAAAGGCCGTTGAAAATTCCAGAAGAGGTTATATTCACAAATCTATTAAAAAGGGAAACTGGGAACTAAAGGTTGGAGAAATAAAACTAGCTGAAAAAACTTTTTTAAACCTAATACGTTCTTACCCTCAAACTATTGAAGGACATCGTGGTTTTGTTCAAACCAAAGCAACATTAGAAAAAATCGACGAAGCGCTTTCTTTTTATAAAGATCGGTTAGCTAAGAAGCCTAACTCCGCTCCCGACCACTATGCCTTAGGACTGACATATACATACCTCAAAAAACCAGATTTTGACTTAGCCGAAAAAGAGATACTCCAAGCAGTTCGAACCAATTCCCAACAACTCTATTATCATCAAACCTTGGGTTATGTTTACGAACAAATGGAGGTTACCCTCAAAAGACCGGATTACCTAGAAAGGGCACTACAAGAATACCAAACGGCACTCTCTTTCACTGACCCCACTGAAAACCCGCGTAACGAAGCAGACTTATTATTAAACCTAGGAAATGGAAATTTTTTAATCAATAGTTTTTCCACCTCCTATCACTATTACAAAAAGCGAGAAGAAACAAGATTAGATTTTCTTGACGAATCGCGAGAAGCTACTTATTACTCGCGTTACGGAGAAAGCGCTTTTAAAGCTGGAAACTCAGTAGATGCGATACAACAATTCAAAAAATCGTTAAAAATATTCGAGCGCAAAAAAAATAAAGCGCGTATGGCCGAGCTAAACGACCGAATTGCTTTAGCTTATCAAGACATTAAAAATTACTCTGAAGCGGTAAATTCTTTTTCCGCTGCCATGGAAATAAATCGATCTGATGGCAACTCTTCTTCGCTTTCTAACTCTCTCCGTAACATTGCTAACAACCTCTTTTGGTTAAATCAAAACCAAGAAAATAAAAAATCGGAACAACCCACTCAAGCGTTGAACAACTATTTTGAAGCTATTGAAAAAATTGAAAAATATGGGATCGTTCAAAAAAAGAAGAAACAATCTGGGTTGTTCAATATCCAAATAGAAACACCTTTGGATCAAAACGCCTCAACAGCCGCTTCCGGTTTTGACACCATAGGAGAACGGAAATTAATCTTCCATTACATTGGGAAAATTTATGGAGATTTTAAAGAATACGGAAGAGCCATCGAATATTTTGAAAAAAAACTGGCTTTGATTCCAGAAAAACTAGATATCGAAAAGAATGTTCCAGTCTTACTAGAAAAAGCTCTTCTCCAAAATCAAATCGGAAATTTAAATTTTCTTAAAAGCAATTATGAAACCGCCGAGCGCTATTTTAAAACTTCTTATGAACTAACCAAGTCGCTAAAAAATAGACACGGAACCGCAGTCAACGCTGTAAATCTCGGAAAATTACAACTAATAAAACTAGAAAACCTCCCAAATTCCCAAGTATCCAAGGAAACCAACTCTACCATTTCATTATTGTCGGATACTTCCAAATGGCTAGAAGAATTTAAAGATTATCCGAGTCCAGAATATCAAGCTTATTTGAAAAACTACTTAGGAATATTTCATTTTAGTAAAGCTCTTCGCGAAACATCAAAACAAGACGATTTGCCAATACAGAAAAACGACGAACTTTCGCTTCTAGCAAGTCTCAACAATTTGAAAACTGAAGCAGATAGTTTTAAGTTACCAGCAAAGTATTTCCGAGGAGCTATCCAATCCCTAAAAGTGGCGAAGAACATAGCTAAAAAAGAACAATTGTTGACGGCCTTAAAACAAAACTTGGAATTAACAAATAGTTATTCCAAATCCAAAGAAAAAAACGACGACAAAACAATCCAAACCGAAAAATTAAAATTTGGCGTTCGTTGGCAATATTCTTACTTAAAAGCGATACAGGTGCCACAAGAAGAAAAGCTAAAACTCCTTTTAGAGTCAGAAAAATTTTATTCACAAATTCCTTATGGATATTCACCGTTAAATAGCGGAGAAATTTTCATGTTGGCTCAACTATATAAAAATATAACCTCCATTTACTTTACCAATAAACAATATACCAAAGCATTGATCTTTTCTGAAAAAGGTAGTAATCAATTAGCGATCGCAAATCGCCAAAACTTCCCTCTTAAATTTTCCGACGAAAATCGCACAATGTATTTCGACGAATTTAACGCTTTAGCTGAACGAGCGCGACAAGCCATTGAGGGGTCGTCTGACGAAGACATTGATTCAATTTTGGAAGAACACAAAGAGTTTATTAAGTTAGCAAAAGAAGATAACCGAGAGTTTGCCGCTCTCTTTGCGCCAGATATTCCAAGCATTCGCGAAGTTCGAGGAGCGATGAAAATTAAAGGTACTCTTATTAAATACGAGTGGGTCGACGAAAAAATCTTAACTTGGGTATTAGACGCGAAGAAATTTAGGGCTGGAGAAATCAAGACCAACTCAAAGTTGACTAGAATCATAACTCAGTATGCCGCCAACCCTGGGCGCGTTTCTCGAGCAGATATTGACTTTCTAAGTCAATATCTGACCGAACCAATCAAAGATTTTATCAAAGACTCAAAAATGATTTATATCCTCGCCAAAGGTCCACTTGAATTCTTGCCTTGGCCCACTATGAAGGTTAATAACAAACGAATCATTGAGTCT